>JBCCCJ010000881.1:0-3484 GCA_039033615.1 Bacteroidota bacterium | reverse complement strand
CGCGCGGTTATTTCGTTTCAGGTCGAGGAAGAAACACCGACTGGTTGGCGGGCCAAGGGAGGCTTTTTTTGACGAAGGACTGGGACGAAAGAACAAGTGAAAAGGTCCAAGTTATTTTTTGAGTCTCACTTAACAAAGTAATACACCTTGGTCAGCAATTGATCAGGATCACCGCTTGCTTCCGGATCAGAAGCATATTCTTCCAGTACTGGCCAATCCATTTCCAATCCCTTGGCTGCCAGATAATCATCCATCGCAAGGTGGGCTTCTTCCGTATTGGCGTAATCCCCATAGTAGTCAATGAGCAAAGCATTACGGGCAGGAATTTCCCATAGTTCTGCTCCAGGAGCAGAAACTTCTCCCTTCACTCCGATGGCCGCAGCCATATCTGTTGTGCCATTTTCATCCCAACTGAACATGATTCCCATGGGCATGCCATCCATTTCTACTTCCGCTTGTTGGAGCGCGCCATATAAGGTCGGCATGGCTGATTCGTAAAAAGTCGGCACGTCCTCCATGGAGATGTTCTTCCGCATCATCAACACCTGACGCCCCGGAAAAGCGACCTCTTGGACCCGATATCCGCGGACCATTTCTCCAGCCGCTGTTTCACACATATTTTTGAGCTTGCCCAGCCCTTTCTCGAAATCCTGCCCAATCATCGCATCCATGTCCATGACAGCCATCATCACATTGGTGGGGAAGGCATTTTCTCCCTGAAATCCCCAGCTCACTTCCACTGATTCTCCGGCATCTTCTAAGGTCAAATAGGCGTCTGCCGAAGATTCCCAGGGCTCTTTGAAACGGACTTCTGACTCCACTCGCTCCATCGGCATGATGGCGGTCAATTCTTGTTCGCCGACCCCTACCTCATCATTCCCACTCCAGCGGGAAATCGCCCCCACGGTTCCATCAGTGCCACTGAGACTGATCTTGATGTTAGGGTCCATCTCAAACCAGGGAGACCATTGATCTCGCATGCCAAAGTATTGGATATGCTCAAAAACCAGTTCTTTAGGAGCGTCGATTTTGATGCTCCGCTTGACGTGATACTCTTTTGGCAAGACCATGCCTGCCACAATAAAGGCGATCACCAACCCAAGGGCGATCATGCCGATCCAGCGCAATGCTTTCATCTGAGGTACATTTGTGTGATTCCTGAAGTAACTAGGCTTTCATGGGTGTGATTCCACTCAAAAGTAGTAAAAAGATCCAAAATTACAAATATTATTAGCATTTCGGTGAGGAATTCTTTTCTTGCTAAAAAAATACTCCCTCTGTCTGAAGGACAAAGGGAGCTGTACATATCTGATTATGTCAGGATCAGTTGAGCAAGCTGAAGCGAAAAGGGACGTTGACCCAAAATTTCACCCCTTTGCCGTCTTGGATGGCCGGCTCGAATTGCAAGTTGGAAATCTCTTGTGAGATGGCATCTTCCAGTCGTTCATCCAGCGTTTTGACAAAGGAATGCCGAACGTAATTTCCCGATTGATCGACCAGAATGCGAGCAACGATCATGCCTTCGATCCCGTCATTGGCCACCTCTTTTGGATAGCCCACGGCTTTCTGAATCTCGCTCATGTTCAAGGGGGTAGGCGGAGATTCGACCTCCATCCATTCGTCAATGTTGGGTTCGGCAGCAAATGCATAGGCACTTTTGCTCGCACTGCTTTCTTCCGCTAGTTTGTCATCTACACTGCAGCTCACCGCAAAGAGCAGCAGCGCCAGGGCAGGTAAGCTCAACCAGATCAGCAGGGACTGAGAGGAGCGGGTGGATTGAAACATCATGATTCTCTTGGTTACTGGTGAATGATAAAACGAATGAACCATCGGCAATTGCTGGCCAAACAATTGAGATAGTAAGAGTTGCGCATATTGGCGGGAATTGCCATGCTGGATCGCATAGGCATCTGCCAGGTATTCGTGATTTTGTCGGATGAGGCGGGGAAACAACCACAGGAGCGGTTGAAACCAAAACAGGACCCGTAGGCATTCCACTGCCAGCAAATCCCAGCTATGTCCCTGCTGAACGTGGCAGCGCTCGTGTCGTAAGACTTGTTCCCGTTCCTCCGCGCTCCACTGAGGCGATTCTACCCAAAAGATGTAGCGGAAAAAAGAAGCCACCGACTCCGATTCTGAAACCCGTATCAAGGTATAGGTAGCGTGCGCTTCCCGAGGAGAGGTACGGATCAATTGGATGATTTGGCCCAACCCAAACAACATTTTAGCTCCCAACAACATCACCCCCAGGAAATAGACGAATGTCCCCAACAAGTCGAAACGGCCCGCAACAGTCTCAGAACCGCTAGGCAACAGCTCAACCACCGGCAAGGTCGTTTCCCACACTTGCTCAAGCGGCTGAAAATCCAGCCAGGAAAAAGACAGCAAGGGCAAACCGAGGCCCGCGACCAAACTGCCCAACAGAAACCACCGACTCAGCTGAAAATGTGGACGTTGCTGCAACACCAATCGGTAATAGAGCAGGCTCAAACCTAGCAGCAGACTCGATTCCAGAAGGTAAAAAATCAGGCTTTTCATAAGTTCAGCTTTTGTCTGATGAATCTTCTAGTTGGCGCATGACCTCATCCAGGTCCTGCAGGTCGATTTCTCCCTCCCGATGGAAAAAACTCAGTAGCTTAGAGAAAGAGCCCTCAAAATATTTCCCCAAAAACTGTTGGAAATACTGCTTGGCATAGACATCCTTTTCCACCAGCGGATAGTACTGATGCACCTTGCCAAACGCCCGATGGGCCACAAATTCCTTTTGCTCCAGAATCCGCAAGACCGTCGAAACCGTACTTTGCTTCGGCTTCGGCTCTGGAATGGCCGCCATGATGTCCTTCAAAAAGGCCTCTTCCAAGCCCCAAAGGACCTGCATCAATTGTTCTTCCGCTTTGGTGAGTTTTTGCATAGGGGAGGGGATTACGGTGGTAAGTTAAATTTATAAATGTAAATAACAAACTATTTTTTTAGATAATGACCTAAAAACATAGATAAAGCAAGATTTCCTCTCCAGAGAAATAAGCGTTTTTGGACTTGGGCGTGCCTCCGATCCTGTCCCAAGACAGGATCGGAGTCGCGTGTTCCGGCCTCGCTATGCGCCTCAACCAGCCACCCCTTTCCCACATGAGCTAAGACAGGCCTTCACCCGCTCACGCTTGCCGCAGGCAACAGGCTCGTGCGTCGGCTACTTTTGCGGTTTTACATTTTTCATTCTACATTTTTCGGTTCATCAGCCTCACATCCGAGGAGGCAAGCCCCAGAAAAAAGATGGGACCACCATTGGTTACAAGCCTACAACTCCTCTGGAGTCTTGCCGCTGGCCAGGTAATTTCTTTGGTTCAACTACGAAAGTAGTGGAGCATTAGAAATTTGAGGTTCCAATCGGTTCTTCTATGCGAAGCATTCACTATCACGGCGGGTTGGCCACGAAGTCCGAGGTGTTGGGGCGGCAATGAGCGTTGCAGGGGACTTCGGCGGTTTT
>JBCCCJ010000880.1:0-3486 GCA_039033615.1 Bacteroidota bacterium | reverse complement strand
GGCATTGCAGATGGCGCTATTTGCGAGCTGTGGTGTGCTGATTGCTGCAGGAGGTTACAGGATACGTACACTGCGACAGGTCGAGACCGATCTTTTCGGATGGTGCAGGCCAACATTCGAGGCTTGGGGAGCAATCCGATGAATCATTTGTCGTTGGAACGGGTGCAAAAAGACCCCCAGGAAACCCCTGACGTATTTCTTTTTCTTGATATGAGAAAAAATTGATTCGTTTGGCTAAACCATTTGGTCCCCTCAAGTTTTTTTCAGAAATTTCCTCAGCTTTTCCCTTTTTAGTCAAACTTATTTTTTCGCGGGTCCTCATCCAGAAACGACCATGTCCTAATATAATGGGCTTGGTTTTCCTCTGATATATGTAACGATCATCAGTCATTTCGCCTTATGTTACCAAACATACTCCCCCCACAACTTTTTGCTATTCAGTCTATTGCACCATAGCTGAGAGAGCCCCTTCCCAAACACTTCGTCCTACGATCTTGCAAGGCCATTTTGGCGAAAAGTCTCGATACATCGAGTTGCTCAAGTGCCATACGCAGAGTTTGGTACGCAAAGTAGGAGATTATGCAGCAATGAGGCCTTCCAATCGAGGGCTAGCCTACTATCTTCCCTAGCAATCCCTTCGTTGGGCTTTTCCACAAATGAGTACCAAGATCGCAGAGACTTTCCCATTTGTCTCCTAATACAAGTGGTTATCCTTTGCCAAAAAACAGCGATACTGCTTTCCTGATTGTTATATTTCCACCCACAAACTAACGCTCCATGTATTTGAAAAACGCCCGCCTGATTGGGCAATCAACTGACCTCACGAAAGTAAGGCGAAGCTCCCGCCTGGGAATGACTTTGTTTTTGCTTCTTAGCTGGTCCACGTTTACCTTGGCGCAAACTCAATCCCATCCTTCTACAGTCGCCCCATCAGGCCCGACGCCGCAAGTTCGGACTGAACACCCCGGAAAAGAGGCCGCAGCGGTCCAAGCTGAGAAGAAGACCCCATTGCCCCTGTCTATCATTGACAAAACGCCCGAATCTGCCGCTATTCCCTCGACCAATCGGCCAGGAATCGCGACGCCCACTCTCCCTCCCCTTCCTCAACCCAATCCGACTCCCTATTTCTATTATGGGCCGGATGGACCGGAGTACTTTTCTCTTTCCAGGGATCAAGCCGTCGTGAAATTTGAAGGAGGGATTTCCCCCAGTCAAATCGCTCAGATCCTGAGTCAGGAGGCAGGGGTTTTACCGATTTCTGCCGAACAAATTCTTCCTGCACCAGAAGTGGTCCTGCTGAATCTGGCTCCCAACCTAAAAGAACAAGAAATCCATGAGCTGTTGGAACGCCTGGCAGAACATGACAAGGTGCTCTACGCCAATCCCTTTTTGGTATATCACGATGGGACTCCCCAGGGAATCCTGGATCAACTGACCGTGGGCCTTGCTCCAGGTGGCACCCTGACAGAATTACAACAATTTGCCAGTCCGCTTCAGGTTGAAATTGAATTTGAAGATGAATTCATGCCAGGGATTCTCCACTTGCGCGTACTCCCCTCAGCAAATGGCAATGCGCTGGATATGGCTCGAATCTTCCACGAATCAGGTCTGTTTGAGTTTGCCGAGCCTGACTTTCTGCTTCGGCTCAAAACCCAGACCAACGACCAATTCTATGACTTTCAGTGGTCTCTGGAGAATACAGGTTCAGCCATCCAGTACAACGGAACCATTGACGCGGACATGGACGTTGATTTGGCGTGGGCCACCACGACGGGTTCTGCTTCCATCAGCGTCGCTATTTTGGATGAAGGGGTAGATTTGACTCACCCGGACTTGGTCGGCAATATGCTGAGTGGCTACGATGCTACTGGCTTGGGGAGTGGCGGAGGCCCTTCTGGAGATGATGCGCACGGGACGGCTTGTGCTGGCATTGTCGCGGCTACTGCCAACAATAACATCGGTGTCGCTGGGGTGGCCTACAGTTGTAAGATTGTGCCCATCCGAATTGCCTATAGCAATGGGGGGGGATGGATAACCAGTAATACCTGGATTTCCAATTCTATCAACTGGGCCTGGAACCAAGGCGGAGCTGACGTATTGAGCAATTCCTGGGGGGGAGGGGGTGCCTCTTCTCTGATCAATACTGCGATCACCAATGCCCGCACCAATGGACGCGGAGGATTGGGCTGCCCGGTCTTGTTTGCTGCCGGCAATGGCAATGGGGCCGTGAATTACCCTGCGAACAACAACGAAACCATTTCGGTGGCAGCGATGAGCATGTGTAATGAACGGAAGAGTCCTTTCTCTTGCGATGGAGAAACCTTTTGGGGTTCTGACTTTGGTACCAACCTAGATATCGCAGCGCCCGGCGTCAAGATCTACACGACGGATATTTCTGGTTCTAGTGGGTATTCCTCCGGGGATTATGCTCCTACCTTCAATGGGACTTCTAGTGCTTGTCCAAACGCTGCTGGGGTGATGGCCCTACTTCTTTCTTATGATCCTACCCTGACCGAAACCCAGGCCAGAAATACCTTGGAGACTACTTGTACCAAGGTGGGGGGATACACCTATATAAGCGGCGTTCCTGGCCAACCCAATGGTAGCTGGTCCAGCGACCTCGGCTATGGTTGTGTCAATGCTCTTGCGGCACTGAACGCACTTTCCGGTGGTGCGACAGGCAATGGGGAGGTATTTGCTTACCGGGCCTTTGCCCCTGGTGGCGAGCCACAAGGCCCCGTTTCCTTTGACCTCGCAGCTCCCGGCACCTTGTACTTGATTGACGACCAGAACACCCAAAACTTCCTTTCTGCCGGAGCGTGGGCAAATGATACCTGGTATGCTGCTGATTACTATGCTGATAGCCTATTGAGCGTAGATACCCTGACAGGAGCCAGAACCTACATTGGTGCCTTAGGCGCACATTTCGATGGCATGACCTGGGACCCCACGACCAACACCATGTATGGCATTGATTTCAATGGTGGATTTTATACCGTAAATCTTGCCACAGGAGCAGCCACTGCAGTCAGCCTGGGAACCACCATCGGCTATATCAACCTTGCTTGTAGTCCGAGCGGCACCATCTATACCATGAGCATCATCAGTGATTCTCTGTATACGGTGAACAAAACCACAGGTGCAATCACTGGAGTCGGGCCTCTGGGCGTTGACATCAGTTTCGCTCAGGATATGGAGTTCGATCCGGTCAGTGGCATCCTCTATATGGCAGCTCTCAATTTCACGTTGAATGCAGGGGAATTACGGACGGTTGATATCAATACCGGAGCCACAACCTTGGTTGGGACCTTTGAGGGCTCAGCGGAAATCACCGCGATGGCCATTCCTGGAAGCATGCCAGTAGTCCCCCCTCCTTCTGGAGGTGTTTTTGCCTATCGAGCCTTCCAATCTATACTTCTGACATCATCCCCAAATTGATACTGTCGCACCTCGCTAAACGTCATACCCCTACCTTTAAAGGTAGAG
>JBCCCJ010000879.1:0-3488 GCA_039033615.1 Bacteroidota bacterium | reverse complement strand
AGATGAATTGGCCGCCGATCTCAAACGACTTCGGGACCTGCTGCTCGATCTCAAAGCGGATCGAATCGCTCAAAAATGGCTGTTTCCAGTTGAGCGCATGGTGGCCTGCTTTGGCTTTTACCTCGCCAAATTGGACATTCGGCAAAACAGCGACTATCACGAAAAAGCGATTACCCAACTCCTGCAAGCAGCTGGCTTTGCAGATGCAGACTATGGCAGTTGGAATGAGGAAAAACGCCTGAATTTCCTAAATAAAGAACTCCAAAGTCAGCGGCCTTTTGTGCTGGCAGGACAATCCTGCGGACCGGAAGCCGACAATGTGCTGGGGTATTTTCGCTCGGTAAAGATTTACGTGGACCAATATGGCAGCGATGGGATCGGTTCGTTGATTGTGAGCATGACCCGCTCGCTCAGTGATTTGCTGCTGGTGTATCTCTTTTTGCGGGAAGTGGGCTTATTGGAAGCGAAACTGCCGGTGGCACCCCTCTTGGAGACCATCGACGATTTGATCGCCGGACCGGAGATTCTGGAGGCTTTTTTGACTCATCCCGTGGTGGTGTCCCAACGCAGAGAGGGAGAACCTCTGGTGCAGGAAGTGATGCTGGGTTATAGCGATAGCAACAAAGATGGGGGTATTCTGACCAGCCGTTGGAGCATTTATCAAGCAGAAGAAGCGCTTACCTTGGTGGGGGATCGCCTGGGCGTGAAGCTCCGCTTTTTTCATGGACGAGGCGGAACCATCAGCCGGGGAGGGGGAAAAGTGCACCGTTTCCTGGAAAGCATGCCTCCCGGCTCCATGAGTGGCCAAATCAAAATGACGGTGCAGGGCGAGACCATCGCCAACCAATTTGCCAACCGCTTGAATGCCTGCTACAACCTAGAGATGTTTGTGTCTGGCACGGCTCGCCAAGCCATGCTCACTCGACCTGAGACGCGGAATGAGGCCATGTATGAGACTATGGATCAGTTGGTGAAAAAGGCCCGTGCTGGCTATCGGCAACTGCTGGATCATCCCCATTTCATTGAATTTTACAGCCACGCCACCCCGATAGACGTGCTGGAGCAAAGCAAAATCGGTTCTCGGCCTGCGCGTCGGACGGGGCAACGTTCCTTGGATGATTTGCGCTCTATCCCGTGGGTGTTCAGTTGGAACCAAGCCCGCTTCAACCTGACTGGCTGGTTCGGAACGGGTAAGGCGCTCACCGAATTTTTGGCGGAAAAACCCGAAGCCGTTCAGCAGTTGCAAAAAGCTGCGGAAGGATGGCCTTTTCTCAAATTCAGCTTGATCCAACTAGAAACCAATCTGCTCAATGCACAGCCAGAGATCATGCAGGCCTTTGCTGATTTGGTACCTAATCCGGTTGTACGAGAAGAATTGATGCAGTTGATGTTGAGTGATTTTCGGGCTTGTCTCGATCAGGTAGCCAAATTGTTGGGCGGTTCTGTGGAAGAAAGGCGGGTTTCTCGTTTGGAAAACAATAAATTGCGGAAGGAATCTCTGGCCTTGCTTCATGAAATTCAGTTGCGTTCGTTGCAGGCATGGCGAAAGGAACGGGCAGAAGACCCCGCTCAGTCAGAGGTTTCTCTGTTGAAATTGTTGTTGGTGGTGAATGCCCTGGCCGGTGGCTTGAAGAGTACCGGTTGATCTAGGCCGATCGCCATTTCATCTATTTTTCTATGAAAAAACGCATCATCGGGATAGATGTCGCTCGGGCTTTGGCGGTTATCGGAATGATCATCGTGAATTTCAAGATCGTCATTGGGCAGGAAGGTGCGAGTTGGCTGGAGGCGCTTGCGGGTGTGTTCAACGGAAAAGCAGCCGCAACCTTTGTGGTATTAGCAGGCGTAGGGATGGCGCTTTTGACCAATTCTGCCATTCAGCGGGAGGATCAACAGAAGTTGGTACAACATCGCAATCGAATCCTCAAACGAGCGGCCTTTTATTTATCGAGGGCTTTACCTATATCTCAATTTGGCCTGCAGATATTCTGCATTTTTATGGGGTGTACATGGTGGTCAGCTTGTTATTTCTCCGGGCATCATCAGGCTGGATATGGGGAGGAATTGCCCTCTTGGTGCTGATATTTCCTCTCCTCATGCTAGTGGTGCCTTATGAGACAGGTTGGATTTTTCGTACCTACGAATACCCCAGTTTTTGGACTGTCAGCGGCTTTCTGCGCAATCTCTTGTACAATGGATTTCATCCCGTAATTCCCTGGACAGCCTTCATGTTGTTCGGTTTGTGGTTGGGTAAGCAGGATTTGTATGATGATAGTTTTGTCAAGCGGGCCTTCCGCATCGGTTTGGTGATTTTTTTGGTTGTTCAAGGTTTGGCCTTGGGAGTCAAAGCGGGATTTGGCCCTGAGAATGACTTGGTGCAGGTGTTCAATACGGAACCGATGCCGCCCCTACCTTTATACATGATCAATGGCATGTCCATCGCCTTAGTGATCATCACTGGCTGCATCTGGTTGGGCAGGAAGTATGAAAACAATTGGCTGATCTTAGCCTTGAATCGCACTGGAAAATTGGCGCTGACCTTTTACGTCGCGCACGTGATCCTAGGGATGGGGTTGGTCGAAGGATTCGGTAGTCGGCAATTGGGGACCTATCCGCTGGAATTTTCGGTAGGTTACGCTTTGTTCTTTAGCCTGCTTTGTGTGGGCTTTGCTCAGCTTTGGCTCCGGTTTAAAAACATGGGACCCCTGGAATGGGTGATGCGAAAGCTGACGGATTGAGAGAGGCTCGTTAACCTTTTGCTCTCCAACTCGCATAAGAAGGAAATTCTGCGTTTATGCAAGAACAACAACAAGCCATCATTGAGCATTATCTGGAGGCCTATAATCGCTTTGATGTATCGGCCATGCTGCGCGACCTTCATTCCGACATTGTCTTCGAAAATCACGGTGATGGAGCCGTCAATCTTCGCCTCGAAGGGATCGACGCTTTTCGGCAACAAGCCGAAGTGGCTGCGACCTACTTCCGCGAACGCCAGCAAGAGGCGATAGACTGGAAGTTTGACGGAGAGCGGGTGCTCCTAGAGATTGCCTACGATGCGACTTTGGCCGTGAATCTTCCCAATGGTTTGATGCCGGGGGACAAGCTCTCGATGCGTGGGCAGTCTGAATTTTTGTTTCAGGAAGGAAAGATTATCCGCTTGCGGGACATGAGTTGAGGGAGAAAAGATGGAGCATATCACAGCTCGCCAGGAGCGGTTTACCTACATCCACCACAACTGAATCTCCCGATCTTCTACTTGTTCTACTTCTCGGCGAATGCGCTGCTCCCAGGGGAGTTCGGTGGAGTGGAGCTTTTCGAAGATGATCAGATGGCCTTGCTTCTGGCCCAACTGGTCCATGTAGCGGCTGAGTTGGCGGAGACCTTCCTCACGGATGTAGCGATCATGGTGAAGTTTGATTTCGATGGGAATCACTTGGTCTTTCCAGAAAATGGCCAAGTCCGTGCGGCCATTGCCCACCGCCATTTCT
>JBCCCJ010000878.1:0-3490 GCA_039033615.1 Bacteroidota bacterium | reverse complement strand
GCAAATATGTGACATGTGACCTACACCCCAAGGTCATCAGACCGGTTTCTACTACCAAGCGATCGCTGAAGACTTTGGCTGATTCGCTGAGGTTGAGTTTCACAAAGGCGGTAGAACCAGCTCTCCTCTCGCCTTATGCGTCCATCAATTCTGATGCGTCAGGACCCACAATTGGACTTCTTCTTGCTTGCGCCAAGATTGATTGCGTTTCGTTTTTTTCGAGGCGGCTTTGACTTTTTTGGTACGGAAACTTTCCACCTGAAATCGACCGCCTGTTTCTAGTTCCGTTTCTATCGGATGGGTGGTACTCGCTTGAGTGATTTGGCCAAGGTTCGAGAAAAGCAACACCAGTTTCCCATCTGGCAGGAGACGCTGTTTCGCCTCCGCAAAAAACTCCGGGAACATCCTTTCCCGATAATAGATCGCCTCATCCAGTCGATTGGATTCCGCCGCGATGGGAAGCCAGGGAGGATTGAAGACAATCAACTCTGTGGGCTTGGTCCGGGTTCCAAACAGCTGCCCATATTCCAATTCGATTTTTCTGGCCAGTTTCGTTCCGGCCATAGATTCTTGTAAACCAATGATGGCGTTGGGATTGATGTCGGTTCCATATACCTGTTGGAATCCCACTTTCATAAGTAGCAAGGCCAATACGCCACTGCCTATGCCCACATCAATGGCGGTTTTTTTGGCTCCTTGATAGCGTTTCAGCCACTCGTCAAAGAGATGGATGTGTTCGAATCTCGTTGGGAAATAGGTCCCATAATAGGGATATATTTTGTTGCGAAGACCCGGAATGCTGATGCCTTTGAGGTACCACTGCCACGCGCTGTTGAGGCCTTGAATCTGGGGAAAGGGAAGCGAAAAGCGATCCAATTCCGGGTAGAGCCTCTCCAACCAACCGATTTTGGGGGCCTTTTTAACGATGAGGGCATGATTCTCTACCTGCAAGAGCACCCGTTGGGAAGCCCGCTGATAGGCCGCCCGAAAGGCACGTTGGCCTTGAAATGATGGTTCTGAATACTGGACTCGCAGAGAGGTTCGTAGCGCCTGAAGCAACTCCAGTCCGTTGGAATAAAATTCGGTGATCAGGACGGACTCTCCTGCCTGTAGAGCGGCAAGGGTCTTAGGAATATCGGCTCCCCGCTGATAGGTCAGCGCAGGAGGAGCGGACAGAATCGGTTCCGGTCGATTGACAATGGGCGCTTTGTTCATAGTATGATCTTCGCAGGCAGAGCATATAGAACAGAAGAGCGGCTCACTTCAGCCAGGCCGTTTCTCAACCCAACTCCCTCTTTCCTTCCCTATTGAAGTAAGGTAGCGAAATTCGGGAAGAACCAAAATGGAGTGGCCCTATACACCCGCACCACACCACTAGACATTTCATGAATCTCCCTTGAATTCCTTTTGTACAAGCTAGGTATCGCCTGCCGCGGGCCTCACTTTTTGAGCGGTCAAAAAGTGAGCAAAAAGCCGCCGAAGTCCCAGCCCAACTCACTTTTCCGCCCCTAACTCGGACTTCGTGGCCAACCCGCCTTTGTGGTGATGGCTTTGCCTTGAAGGTATCATTTGGACTTTTGTCCAGCGGTATGCACCCTCACCACATATCGGAGATATCAGGCCCAAAAAGCGATTCTCCTGCCGAACCTCAGCCGCCAATCAAGTCTTCCGTAGCTGCGATCAATTGGCTGGCATCTTGGTACGCATCGGCATGCGCGTGGCCAAAACTGCCCTGGTCGTTGTCGTAATAGGCACCGCTACGTTCTGCGGGATAGGCATTCAGGACCAGCTCTCGCAAAATGGTCGCCCCTTTGTCCGCAGGTCCCCAATGTTGCCCAAAGGCTTCCCGCACCATGCGGGTATTCAACAGAGAGCCGGGGTTCACCGGCACCACAAAGAGTTCCGGTTGCGTCTTGGCCAAATGCACGCTCCACTGGGTGAGGGCCAATTTGCTTTGGGCGTAAGTCTGCCGTTCAGAGGCTTGCGCTTTTCCGGCCATGACCGCATGATCAACCGGAGCCTGCGCCGCAGAACTGAGGTTGATGACCCTGGGAGCCGTACTTTTCTGCAAGAGAGGGAGCAATTCCTTCGTCAGCAAATAAGGCGCGAGGTAATTGACCACATAGCGAAGATCGAGTCCATCGGCATTCAGCTTTTGCGGGGAGTTGAATACGCCAGCATTGTTGATGAGGACATCTAGCTGGGGTAATTGCTCGGTGATTTGCTGAGCCATCGCCCGAACCTGGGTCAAGTCGGACAAATCGGCAACAAAGCCAGCGATATGCTCATTGCCAGATTGGGATCTCACCTCCTGGATGGTGGCAGCTAGCTTTTCGCCATTGCGGGCGTGTACATACACCTGATGGCCTGCTTTGGCGATTTGGATGGCGGCTAACAGGCCAATGCCGGTATTGCTTCCGGTGATGAGGATGGTTTTGCTCATGACAAGTGGGATTGAGGTTGAAAGGTAGGGAAATGCGGCAAAAGGTGCTCCGCGAGTTGGTGCAAGGTGTCAGGAATGTGCGCTTGGTTGAAGCGGAGATTGATCGCGACATGATTTACCCCAATGTCTTGCATCAGCTGAAAATAATCCACCAAGTATTTCACCCCTAATCGAAAGCCCAAATGGATGGGCGTAGGCTTGGCATCTGCCTGAGGCACCAAATCCACGTACAAAGGCTGCATGAATGGCAGGTTCCCTCGACCGCTTTCTTCGATTAAGCCCCGCCACTGCTTCAAAAGATAGGTTTGCTGCCCGATGTTTTTGGGATAAGACATCCAGCCATCTCCGTTTTCGACATTCCATTCGAGGCTTTGGCGGCTGCGCCCGGTGATCAAGAGGGGGAGTTTTTCTCCGAAAGGCTTCGGCAAAATGTCCACCTTCCCATTCAACCTACCGAAAGCGCTCGTTTCCAATTCGGGGAAGGATTCAGCCGCTTTTCGCAGGTAGGCAAAGGCTTCCTGAAAGCGTTCTCCCCGACTTTCATAGGAAATGCCCAAGCCTGGATATTCTTCGTAGCGATCTCCCGAAGCCACGCCTAGCAACATTCTCCCTCCTGACAATTGATCGATGGTCGCAGCGGCTTTGGCGACATGCACCGGATGATGCAAGGGTAAGGCGATGCTGGAAACCCCCAAGGCGATTTCGGAAGTTTGCCCAGCCAAAAATCCCAGATAGGTAAAGGGATCAAAAGTTTGTCCGGCATCGCCAAAAGAAGGCACTTGCAGCGGAATGTCTCGAATCCACAGGGCTGCAAACCCCAACTCTTCGAGCTGTTGCACCCGCGCCACATGCTCCGTCATGGTAGGGACAGAGCTCCTGGCGTAATTCTCGATGGGAACCACCACTCCCACGCTGAGTTTTCCCGCTTGGAACACTCGCGCATAGCCGGGATTGATGGAGGGAAATTGAGTCATGGATTGATACACATCTAGTCGGAGAATCCTGCTAATACATTTGCCATTTATAGGCGTCACGATATCGGCATCG
>JBCCCJ010000877.1:0-3493 GCA_039033615.1 Bacteroidota bacterium | reverse complement strand
CGGGTATCCAGACCCATTTGGCCGTGGGTAAGGAGAATATCCAAGTGATCCAATAAACCATCTGGCGTGGCGGACAACTCCCATAAGGCATCCGTTTCGGAAGCAGCCAAGGCCCAGCCCACATTGTCTCCTTCCTCTCCGGCCTCAGGTGCCTGAGATTCCGGCTCAGGTAGCTCCAGGAACCCCAAGGGGGATTCGTAGAACGCCCAGCGATTCACCTCATTGACATATTTGATCGCGGTCGAAGAATTGTGAATCTGAAAAACAGGACCGTACAGATCCAAGTCTGAGAGGTAGCCGTTGGGTTGATAGTCGGGCAGAAAAAAGTTGAAGACGCTGTTGGCGCTGAGGGGCATCTGGCCCGTGGCCCAATCAAAGCGAAAGCCCGGATTGATGAAGACTGATAGATCCTCAGTAGGCTGAAACTCCAAGGCTCGACAATACTGTAACTTCCGCAGAATGGGTTCGCGCAACATGGCTCGATTCAGGTTGCCTTCCCGATGTTCGCAGTCTCGGGCTTCTCCATCCAACAAAATCGCTTTGGCTACGGCACTCAAGTCTCCGCGAACCCCCTCTCCATTGTCATTGAAAACGGAAGCCACTCGGGCTATATAATCTGGGGTCGGATTGCTGGTCACCAAGCGCTGGATCAGCCGACGACTGATAAAGGGACCCACATTGGGATGGTGAAAGAGGTTGTCAATGGCGGATTCGATGTCCTCCATGCCCGTTTGACCAGCAGGAACTACTTCCCCCCGCAGCAGATATTTTTCTCCGGGCTCGTGCATCGCCTCGTACATGATCATCGGTCGGGTATGGTCTGCGATGATGAACTCCAACCCAAACTCCCTTTCCCATTCCTCCTCTTCCTCGTCAAATCCTGGATATCCACTCAATCCAGTAAACACCTTGGCGTATTCCTTGATGTCCTCATTGGAATAGGTAGGAATGGGCACCCTGGCGGAATCGAGTTGGATGCTTCCATCCAGATTCAGCTCATACAGGCCAATGGAAAAGAGCTGCATGACTTCCCGGGCGTAGTTTTCATCTGGCCGAATGTTTTGCTGGGGATCAGAGCGGGGATTGTTGAAGTGGCTGAGGTAAAACCCCATCGTGGGGTGCAGGCTGACTTCCAGCAGCAGATCACGATAGTTTCCCAGGGAATTGCGGACCAGGATGTCATAATAATCACTCAAGCCCTGACCGGAGTCTTCCAATTCATCTGGTAGGTCAGAGATCACCATGATTTCGCTGAAGGCAAAGGCCATGCGCTGCCGGAGTTGATCGGGGGCCGTCATGGCCCGATGATACCAGGCTGACCGAAAGAATGCCTTGCTGAAAAATCTTTCGCCTGCTTCATCCTCAGTAATTTCCGGATCAATCTGGGCCACTTCCTCCCAAATCGTATCCAACAGCGGCAAATGCAAGCTAGGAGACAGCTCCAATTGTCGATCTAACCAAACCTCGTAACCCAATCGATTCACCTCCATCAAGTCTTCCCAAGAAGCGCCATAAGAAGCCTGCGCCAAGAAACGAGAGGCATCCCCCATTGGCAGGTAATCTTCTTCTGGAAATCCATCCAATGAGGGGTGGTCCGAAGTGATCGCCGAGTTGCTGCTGCTTCTGACCCGAATGTCTTGTTGATGCCCAAAGCCGAGATAATCGGTATAGACCTGGGCAAAGAGGGAAGAAGAAAGAAGCAAGAAAGCGCTACTTATGACACCTTTTTGTAGGAGGCTCGTTTTCAGTGGTTTGCAAAAATTGGTTTTATTAGCCACGAATTGACGAATTGCCTTCCCAGCAGTCCATATTTGTGGAAATTCGCTGCGCTTTGAGTGAGGAGTTTTACCTATGGCGAATGACACGAATTGACCAATTGGTTCAGCCTTTCCGTGCTCATTCGGATGGTTCGGCATGCTCACCACAGGTTCGTGGCTTTCTTTCTCTTTGTCATTCCAAGGAGAATGTCGCTGCCCAAGATAAGTGCTCAGTAGGACAAGGCATTTGTGTACCATGAGTTCCGATGTTTGGTCAAATTCACCCCAACAACCGGAAGTTCAGGCTTCCCCCTACGTTTGCATGAAAAAAAGATGGGATTTTATCAGGATCCACATCATAAATCCGCTTTTGGTGGTCCAGGCGAAGGTTCGCAGCCAATTGGAAGACACCAATCGACGCACTTTTTCGGGCTCAAAACTCTGAATCAATTCGTTGTGGATGGGCACCTGAATGAAAAAGGTAGAGAGCCAAATTACGCCCAGGAGAGCAGCAATGGTCCAGGCTTGCCAGGAATGGCCTTGTTCCAACCCTACGAGCATCCACAAGAGGCTTGCCAGGAGTTCCACCAACATGACTGGTCCCACGACCAAGCCCGTTTTCTGGGTGTGGAGAGATTCGTAGATCGAAAAAGCCTCTGGTCCGACCTTGGCAAAGAGGGGGTAATGCACCACTTGCACGAACCAAATCAGGCCAGTCATGAAGAGGCTAGAAGCGAGGGCAGCTAGGAAGAGGCTTTTTTCCACTTTGGATAGAGGTTTCAATCGGTCATTTCTCCTACCGAAACCATGACTTTGTGATAAAGGTTTGGGTGGATGTGAAAGCCAACTTTATGGATCAAACGATCAAGGATAGGCTGAATGGCAAGGATCAAACCTTTTTGCTTTGATCGGATAAGGATGCCCAACAAGCCGGTAATGGAAATCCCCTCTCTGGTAGCAATTTTCCGACCCTGTTTTTCATCTATTAACAGAATATCTGCCTTCAACTCCTTTGCCAATATGATTGCCTCTGCTTCGCCTTGGTGGAAGTTTTTCCAGATTTTGGAGGTCCTCTTCCACATCTTCCCAGTCGAGATGAAGGTACACATTCCGTTTGGCCATTGCTTTTTGGAAGCTGATATGATCCAACCCTGCCAGGTGTCGAGCTTGGCCGATACTCAGCTTTTCTTGGGCATACAGAAAAATGGCCAATTCCAACCGAAGCTCTTCAGCGGTCATCTGAACTTTCCTCAGCGTTTCTTTTTGTATGACTAAATCAGCAGTCGACATATAGCGATGATTATCCTATCACTGAATATAGCTCCAATTTGATTGAAATCCTTTTTCTAACCAGTTTGTACGAAGAAAAAGTCAGGGGAGGTTTTCACAGGACTCTTCGGCTGTCATCCTTTTCTAGTTATGACAACTTTTTGTAGAAGGCTCGTTTTCAGACATTTGAGAAAGTTCGTTTTGGAAGCCACGAACCTCTATTGAGCAAGGTCGAAGTATGCCAAACCAACTCTCGGGGCAAGCGCGGTTTCAAACGCGATGTAGTGTTCGAGTTGCCGGGCAATTGCCCAAGGCGCCTGCCCTTCGGGGTCGCCGAACAGACCCGACGAAATGGGGTGTTCGAAAACAGAGATCATGACGGCTGGGGAGCAAGCCCAAGGATCGCACGGGTCTGTTGCCAACTTGCAACCGGCCGGTCATAGCGCGTGCAAATCTCGACTGTCTTG
>JBCCCJ010000876.1:0-3506 GCA_039033615.1 Bacteroidota bacterium | reverse complement strand
TTCCCTGTTCCCTGCTGAGCGAAGCGAAGTCCCGCTTGCGGGATTCCCTGTTCCCTGTCTCACTCATCTCTCAACGCCTCAATCGGTCGAATTGAAGCCGCGCGGAGCGCTGGAATAAGACCTGCCAAGGCACCAGCAACAATCAACACCACCAGCGCGGAGAAGACAATCGAAAATGATACTTCAGGTGCGCCAAATATTTCAATCATTTCAGGCAGAAATTTCCCCAACAAATTCAAGAGGGGAAGCGCCAGCATGATGCCGATATATCCCGCCACGGTAGTCAGAAAAATGGATTCCTGCATGATGAGCCCCAAAATGGAGCCCGGAGTTGCGCCCAGCGCTTTGCGGATGCCAATTTCTTGGGTCCGCTCTTTGACCACCACCAGCATGATGTTGCTCACGCCGATGACGCCCGCGAGTAAGGTCCCTAGCGCAATGATCCAGGAGAAAATTTTGATCCCGGTCATCACGTTCATGAACTGCTGAAACTGCTCCACCATGTTGCGGATGTTCACCGCTTGCCGATCCTCGATGGCAAAATGATGGCGTTCGGCTAACAGTGTCCGAACTTGTTGCTCGATGCGTTGGCTTTCCTCGATATCGGCATCGCCAATCGTGAACATGATTTGATTGATGAAATGCGAACCATTGAAAGATCGCTGGGCGGTGGTGATGGGAATATAGACCTGATCCTCTTCGTCTTCATCTCCGAATTCGTGATAGACCCCTACCACCCGAAAGGAGATGCCATTGATGGAAATGTATTCTCCGATCGGATCGTCCATTTCCAGAAATTCTCGCTGTACTTTCTTGCCAATGACCGCTACTTTTCGAAACTCATCCAGATCGCGTTGATTGAGATAGCGACCGAGGTAAACACCCGTATTTTCTAGGATTTGGTGATCGGGATGCACACAGCGGACATTGTAGTCGCCATATTCGGTGCCATATACAATCTGCTGCCCGCCGGGAATATAAAATCGTCCAGTGATGTCAGAAAATTCCGGCAAGCGCTGTTGCAGAATCTCGAAGTCCTCGTTGGTGAATTGAATGCTTCGACCTGGTTGCAGGCCTTCGTGGGTGAGGGTCGTTTTCCCACTCCACATCCATATGCTGTTGATGGCATCCCCCTCAAACTGCGTCCGAATGCCATTCTCCAAACCCTTCGCCAAGCCCAGCAACAAAATCAACATGAAGATCCCCCAGCCCACAGCAAAGCTGGTCAGAAAACTCCGCAAAGGGTTTTTAACTAGGGTCTCAAAGATTTCTTGCCATTTATCGAGATCAAACATGCGTATCGCAGATTGGGGAATGGGTTGATTGGGGAATTAGCTGATTGGTGGTTTGGTTTTGGGAAAAACGTCTGACAACGCAGGGTTCTGACAGGGAAGTGGTCTGACTTCTGACCTCTTTGTGGTGAATTCGTCTACTGGTGAACAGGCGTTTCACTCCCTGCAGTGGGAATGTCCTCTCGCTCGATGCGACCATCGCGCAGGCGGATGATGCGCTGGGTTTTGGCGGCAATGTCTTCCTCGTGGGTGACGATGATGATGGTGATGCCACTATCGTTGACCTCCTGGAGCAGGTCCATCACCTCGTAGGAAGTCTTGGAATCCAGGGCTCCCGTGGGCTCATCGGCCAGGATGACTTTGGGTTGAGCGATCAGGGCTCGGGCGATGGCTACCCGCTGCTTTTGTCCCCCGGACAATTCGTTGGGCATGTGCTCGGCCCATTCTTTCAGGCCGACCCGTTCGAGGTATTCTAGTGCCAGTTCGTTGCGCTTTCGGCGACTGACTTTCTGGTAATACAGCGGCAGAGCTACGTTCTCCATCGCGTTTTTGAAGCTGATCAAATTGAAGGATTGGAAGACAAATCCCAAAAATTGATTGCGATAGATGGCAGCTTTGGTCTCAGACAAGTCCTTGATCAGGGTATCACCGAGGTAGTAATTCCCTTCGTCATAATTGTCCAGAATCCCGAGAATATTGAGCATGGTAGACTTCCCGGAACCGGATGAGCCCATGATGGAAACCATCTGCCCTTCCTTGACCTCCAGGTCAATGCCCTTGAGCACGTGGAGGCTCTGATGGCCCATTCGATAGGACTTGTGAATGTTGGTTAAGCGCAGCATAGGCAGTGGTGAATGCTTCCATAACGGAATACCCCGATAAAGATACCGGGGCTTCCTATTTGGTACGCAAAGGAGCCAAAATTGCTATGCGGGTTATCAAGAACTTGTCGAGAAAATGACTCGCTTGGTCGATTGAAGCTATTTTGCATCAGCTTTTTACCGCTGGAAGAGAAAGAATAAGCGTCATATTGACTCCTTCTGACAAGCCCTTTCGAGGGCTGTTCTGACATCTGGCAGTTCTACGATCTGCCTTCTCTCAGAATCTTCGCAAATCTCCCGCTTCAAAAGTCCACTCCGGCGTATATAAGCTGCCTGCGGGCAATTCATACCAGGGGGATAAACTGGCATCCGTAGGGTTGCGGAGGATGTGCATGTCCTGGGCAGGCATATAGCTTTGGGCCAAGAGGAACCGTTTGATACCTGTCTCTGGATGTCGAACGACATCCATGACCATCACCGCATGACCAGGAAAGCCACCTTGAATGAAGACGTCTCCCGCCTGCAACTCTTCTATTGGGATGGGTTTCATTTCTTGCTGGAGAGAATAGGTCCCAGCATACATATAGACCGTTTCCAGGTACTTTCGAAAACTGGCATAGGAATCATTTGGCTGGGCAGATCGCACCCAATTCACTCGGTTGCCAGAGATCTTGGGTCGATACCCCGCTTTCCATTTGGCATACGCGGCTTCATCCCCACTGGTAAAATTGAAGTGAATCTGCTCATACGCCCCACAACTGAGGAGATATTCCGCCCGCAGGCGCATGGTCGCATCGGCACATTGTTGGAGATCCCGCTTGCCCACGTCCAGATCGGTCACCGAATGCTGGGCAGATTGATTTCCTTTGAGTTGCCCATTGTAGAGGCGGACTTCAGGATTGCCCGGTTTCAATGGGATATTTCTCAGCCAGTCGGCAAAGCTCCCTGCTTTAGCCGGAACTCGCTCATAGCCAGCAGGTGGCGGAATTCGCTGCGCCAAGGCCTGACCGGGGGAGACGATGTCTAGCCAGTGATAGGGCGGTTGTTGGGCCATCAGCACATTGGCCCAGACAACGCATAAGAGAAAAAGGAGAGAGGTGGGTTGCATGAACGAAATCATTCGCGAGCTTCATTAAGTGGCCTCATCCGCTGGATTTTTCTACCAATTGATAAACGGTGGTGCAGGGATTTTGGTTAGCAAAATCCTGCCCAACTCCAAAGCCTGCTTCCAATGCTTTTGCCCATTTGATCGCCTGATCTAGCTCTCCGTATTTCTCCAGTAATTCAAATAAGGTCTCGGCATTTTTCTCATATCGAAACTCTACACACCCCTTTTTGGCAATCTCTTGCTCCAGTAATTGTTGGTAATCTTGTCGCTTCATGGCATGCTGTA
>JBCCCJ010000875.1:0-3509 GCA_039033615.1 Bacteroidota bacterium | reverse complement strand
TACGGATAATGACGGGGATTAAATGCTAAATCCATTTTTTATAATTGTAGGTGTTCATCATCCCGTTATTCAGCGTTTTCCCTATCGCACTTGCGTTTCATTATGGTACATAAGAATGTAGTCCCCATTCGATTCGTATTAAGTCATAGGAAGGGAGATGCTTAGAATTGAGCATCAATCCATATAGTCCTTATTAGTAGGCAAGTTCAATTCCCAGGCCCTCGCCAACACGGCATGGGCCTTCGCAACGGCGGGCGTCGAGGCGCATGAGATCACGTCTGGCAACGTGGATCGAACCTTTTTGATCCATGCGCCTGCTAGTACCCAATTGGGCGCGGTAGAAGCTTTGCCAGTCGTATTCATGTTTCACGGCAGCAGTGGAAATGGAGAGAAATTCTTCCGCATCTCGGGCTGGGTTCCCAAAGCAGAGGAAGAAGGCTTCATCGCGGTATTTCCCGATGGGCTCCGCTATTGCATCGAAGAGGATGGTCGTCGTCGCCACACCACCAAATGGCATGATTACAAATTGCCTACTTATGTCTGTGAGGATCAAGCCCTGCCAGACGACGTCCAATTTGTGCGGGACATGATCGCCTATCTGGACAGCAATTTTGCGATCGATCACAGCCGAATCTATGCGAGCGGATTTTCCAACGGTGCTGGATTCGTGAGTCGCCTCGCAGTGGAGATGTCCGAGACGCTCGCAGCGGTCGCCATCGTTGGGGGAGGATTGTATCCGAACGATTCCGTCATGCATCGACCCATTCCGGTCTATCAGGTAGCTGGCGGGGCAGACAGTCGGGTGCTGGAAGATCGGGCAGCTGGTTCGCCCATTCCCCGTGAGCCTGACAGCCTGCGCAACGATCCTCAAATGGCCTCCCAAATGGATCAATGGGTCCGCTTGCTGAGCCTTACGGGTTCCTACCGTTCCAAACAAGTCCGCAAACACACCAGCTTGTACTTCTCGGATCAAGCCCAGACCGGGAGTAACGAATATGTTTTTTCCCTGGTGAGAGGGCTGGAACATCGCTACCCAAATGAACACAACAATCCAGCCGGTCTGGTGGCCGCAGATTTGTTCTGGACCTTCTTTTCGCGCCACCAGTTGACAGAATAGCCATCCTATCAAGAACTCCTTCCCTTAATTGGGTGAAGCAGTCTCCTCTGGCCGCAAGGTGGGGGAGTTTTTGTTTTTTGCTCATTTTCTCAGGAAAAGCAAAGCCAATTTGTGGAAGCAGGGGCTTTCTGCTATCTTTTCCATAGAGAGTCAGGATTCTCCTCCTGTTGTTCCCTTTCCTCCACCTGAATGTTCCTTCGCTATGTTCCAGATATTTGAACGCCTTCGCAACTATGCTGCATCACCCGGTACCGGTATTCTCTTGCTGAACCTGGGAATTTTGTTGGTTTTCTTTTACCACCCGAGCCCCGATCACCTGGAATGGGTCGGCTGGCTGGCCAAGGGTCTCGTCGGACTCAGTATGCTTGCCAGTGCCATGTATTTGGTGCAAAAACAGGAATCTGGCCCCGCTGAATTGTATGAGAATGACCAGTTGCTGTTCGAAGATCGAGGCACTCGCTTTTTGAAGTTTTATCAGGTAGCCTTACCCGTGCTGATTCTGGTGCTGTGTGGCCTGATCCTCTCTACCTCTTTCCGCAACGTCCTGTTGGCAGACTGGTTCATGGCCGGAGCGATGCTGTTGGCCATTCTGGTTCAAGTCAAGCTGCTGTGGCAGGATTTGTATCGGAAGCCGTTTCACCTCAAGCTGACAGAATTGTTGATTTCCTTTAATCTGAATGGGTATGAGGAGATTTATTGGGAAGAAGTGGCAGAAATTGATTGGGACTGGAAAGACATGACCTTTGTCCTAGAAGATGGCTCGGAACATCACCTCGGCTACGGCAAGATGGTGAGCGATCAGCAGACCTTCCTGGCGGTGGTACAGGAAAGAGCAGAACAGTACCAAATTTTGATGGAAGGGGAAGCGGAAGAGATGGGCTAAAATGGCTATCTTTGCGCCATGAATCACGCCATCAATACCACTGATTTTCAATTTCCCGCTCAGTTGGATGTGTATCGTGGCAAGGTCCGCGATGTGTACAACATTGGAGAAGCCTATCTGGCCATCGTAGCCAGCGATCGAATCTCTGCATTTGATCACATTTTGCCTCGGCCCATCCCCTTCAAGGGTCAGGTCCTGAACCAACTCTCCGCCCACTTTTTTGAGGCCATCGGTGATGCCGTCCCCACCCATGTGGTGTCCGTGCCTGATCCGAATGTGACCATCGGCCTGAAGTGCAAACCGATCCTGATTGAGGTCGTGGTTCGCAATTATCTGGCGGGACATGCCTGGCGGGTGTACCAATCTGGCAAGCGCGAACTTTGTGGAGTTGCCTTGCCCGATGGACTGAAAGAAGCAGACAAACTGCCAGAGCCCATCGTTACCCCTGCCACCAAATCCCTAATTGGCCATGACGAAGATATCAGCGAGCACGAGATTCTCAAATCAGGCTTGCTACATGCAGACGAATGGGGCTTGATCAAGCATTATGCGTTGACCCTCTTCCAGAAAGGAACCGAGATGGCGGCAGAGCGCGGGCTGATTCTGGTAGACACCAAATATGAGTTCGGGACCCACAGTGGCCGCACCTACCTGATCGACGAGGTTCACACCCCCGATTCTTCTCGCTACTATTATGCCGAGGGCTACGAAGATCGCCAAGCCAAAGGCGAGCCTCAGCGCCACCTTTCCAAAGAATTTGTGCGCGAGTGGCTCATAGACAATGGCTTCCAAGGACTCGACGGCCAGCAAATGCCCGAGATGCCCGACGAATTTGTCCAGCAAGTGAGCGACCGCTACATCGAGCTCTACGAAATCATGACTGGCAAGACCTTTGATCGAACCCCGCCCGCCGACATCATGGGCCGAATTGAGGGGAATGTCAAAGGAGCGTTGGAGGAATTGATGAAAGAGTAAAGGGAAAGGGAAGAAAAGAGCTTATCTACTCCTCGATTTCTGGTTGCTCTAGCAATTCCGCTACTTCCGTAAGTACAGAAGGGAGATCCTCCTTGATGTGCCGCCAGAGAGCCCGATGAGAGAAGTCATCATATTGATGGATGATGGTATTTCTCCGGTTGATTAAGGAATCTGTGGCGGAAAGGTACAGCGAAAGTTTCGCTAGTTTGGAAGCGGCTTCGCCAATGATTCCGATGCGACGTTCAACCACATCCACGATCATGGGGGAATTGGAAAAGGTTGCTAAGTGATACTCAAAAAATAACTTGGACCATACTCCCAGACATTTTCTGAATACCTTTTCCACTTCTTTCATCCAAGCTTGGTGTCGCCTGTCCCGCAAGCGGGATTTCACAAGCTCAACCGGCCATACTTTTTTGTCAGCAAAAAAGTATGCAAAAAACCGCCGAAGCCCCATGCAACGCCACAAGCCGCCCCAACACCTTCCCGATTCGGATCGGGATGGCCAACCCGCCTTTGTGGTGAAGGCTACGC
>JBCCCJ010000874.1:0-3510 GCA_039033615.1 Bacteroidota bacterium | reverse complement strand
TCAACCAAAGACACCAAGAATCGACCTGCATTCACATCATTACCATCGCCTCCGGCTATGCGATAATTACCATTGGCCCCTCCGATAGTATAGCCTTTGAACCAGGCCACGACCTGTTGGGCTCCTAGGCTCAGAGAAGGCGATACGCTCACGCTTTGTTTCACCAATTGTCCTTCTTTTGGATAAAAGATGGCGTCTTCAGTAGGGTGCCATCGAACTGTGGTGAGTTTGTTTTTCCAATCACTTGGGGGGGAGGTGTAAAAGTCTTTCCCACCAAAGGCAACCGAACCAATTTTATCTCCTTGGGCGTCAAAAAAAGTCAAGGACGTATCATTGGGTCCACGGAATACCGCAATGTCGCTGTCATAATTCCAAGCGGAGCGCTCGCTATTGAGTTGCTCATAAAAATCCGCATCGGCCAGTTTGACTTCAAATCCGTAGGTGGGCTCACAAGTCGTATTTCCCTCCACATTGGGAAAGGAAATACTCGGCAGGGACATGATCGAATCGCCAAATCGAGTATTGAGGGCCGTTGCAGCCGGGCCAAGAGACAAAGGGGCACAAAAATTTTCTAGGGTGCCTCCATTTTGAGCAAAATTGGGGGGAAACTCCGATTGGGCAAGGCTTAGGCTTACCCATAAACTACCAAGCAGGCAAAATGCCCGCAAAAACATAGGTTTGTACATAGCGAAATAAAGATTACATAGAACAATAAAAACTCACCCTATAAGTCAAAAAAAAAAACGATTATCCAAAAAACAAACACCTTTTAACAAAAAATTAATCCAAGCAACCTTGCTTCTCCCGAATAGCAACTCTATATTAGGGAAGCCGAGAAAACACTCACCAAAGTGCCGCAATCATGAATGATCATTCAGTCAAAATTTTTATTTTTCTCCTTCTTCTTCCGGCCGTGTACCATTCCCAAGTCTATACTGAAGTATTCAAGACCACCGTACCAGATCCTCTTGCTATAAATTCATTTGGAGAAGTCGTTGCTATATACCAAAATTGGGCAATTGTTGGCTCTAATAATGGAAATGATCAAAATGGAGGGAATCATATTCCTAGTGCTGGTTCAGGCTACGTATTTCATCGAGATTTAAAAGGAGAGTGGAGCTACTTTCAAAAAATTGTAGCCCCAGTTAGAGAACCTTACGATATATTTAGCTCAAGTAGTGTGGATATATTTAGGAAACAAATAATTGTAAGCAGTACTTGGGAAGACGAAAACGCCCAGGAAGGAGACAGCCTGAGCAATGCAGGAGCGGCCTATGTCTATGGTTTGGACAGCCTACTTGGATTTTGGACTTTCCAGCAAAAGCTGGTGGCTTCTGACCGCCAAGCGATGGAGGAATTTGGCACTACGGTGGCCGCGGGGGAAGGAGTGTTGATGGTAGGCGTACCCAATAAGGAACATCTGGATTCACTTGGCAATGTGTATTCTGCCAGTGGAAGGGTATATGTATTTCAACCCGACAGCAGCGGAGCATGGATCCAAACCCAACAACTACAGCTTCCATTTCCCAAAGGGGGAGATCATTTTGGACATGCCATCGCCATCAGCGGGGATTTTGTGGCCATCGGAGTCCCTGAAGAGGATGAAGATGCTAATGGTACCTTGCTCACCGATGCAGGCAGTGTATATCTATATCGTCGGAATCAGAATGACCAATGGCAGTTCCATCAGCAGATCACCTCCTCTGATCGGGAAATCTTTGATTGGTTTGGCCATTCGATAGATTTGCAGGACAGTCTGTTGATCGTAGGGGCGATATGGGAGGAAGAAGATACCCTAGGCCAGCATCCCCTGCCGGGAGCAGGTTCTGCCTATATCTACCGTCTGCAAGCCAGTGGGATGTGGGAAGAGGAAAGCAAAATTATCTCACCCAATCGAGGTCCATTAAAAGGATTTGGTCAGGCGGTGACCATTGAAGGAGAAGTAGCGGTGGTTTCGGAGGTGAACACTGATCACGGCCAGTTTGGGACTGCCTACCTCTATCAAAAGTCCGCCGGAGGAGTATGGGAGTATTCTCAGGAATTGCCTTCTTCCGATCCAAGTATCAATCATCTGGGACTCTATGGCAATTCTCTTGATATGGATGAGGGAAGAATCATTATTGGGGGCCCAAGAATTCCCTTCAATTTTGGCAAAATCTACCTCTTCGAAGCATGCCAGGAAGCCTTTTCCTTTCAGCAAGATAGCACTTGTATGGACCTTCCCTACGCATTTGGGGATCAATGGCTCACCACCTCTGGCCAATATCTCGACACCCTGCTTTCTGAGGATGGCTGCGACAGTGTGGTGGTGCTGGATTTGACGGTACAGATGGTAGAGACCCAACTCATCGAAACCGATACAGCTTTACAGGCCACCGCCACCGATGCTAGCTTTCAATGGTTGAATTGTACCAATGGCTATCTGCCAATCAGCGGTGCCCATGCTGCCGAGTTTGTTCCTTCGGCATCAGGATCCTATGCCGTGGAGGTTACTCAGTTTGGTTGTAGCGATACCTCAGATTGTGTCTCTTTTCTCCCCACCAACATAGCACCAGATTGGGCAACAGGACTCCGGATTTTTCCCAATCCGACAACTGATCAGATCACCATAGTGTGGCCGGATCAACAGCCACCTCTCACCCTGGAACTACTGGACCTAACCGGTCGCAGCCTGATGAAACAAGCTTTGCGCCCTAGCAGGCGCAACCAGTTTCCCCTCCCCCCATCTTCAGGCATCTACCTGCTCAGCATCCGAGATGCTGAAGGGGGAAGAATGATCAGGAAGATTGAAAAACGCTAATACCATGCCTGCACGTCTGATCCAATTGATCATCTTTTGCTGTTTTGGCAGTCCTTTTCTGCTGATTGCCCAACCCGCCGACTTTGCAGAAATCGATAAGCTCGTGGCTT
Organism: Bacteroidota bacterium; assembly: GCA_039033615.1. GTDB lineage: Bacteria > Bacteroidota > Bacteroidia > J057 > J057 > JBCCCJ01. The sequence continues at coordinate 600 of JBCCCJ010000874.1, read as the reverse complement.
CTGACTCAGAAGCAGGGGGAAATTTTGGCCAGGCAGTGGCCATAGAAACTCCCTGGTTACTGATTGGGGCCCCTGGGGAGACAGAGGATGTCATTGGGGCGAATAGCCTCCCCCAAGCCGGGGCCGCGTATTTTTACCGGCTAGATAGTATCTCTGGAGAATGGCAGGAATTCCAGAAAGTGGTGCCACAAGACCGGGAAGACGGGGACCGTTTTGGATCAGCCGTGGCCATACAGGATTCCATGGCCTTGATCAGTGCCATTTGGGAGGATGATGGCCTGCCCGGAGACACTGCTTTAGGCCAGGCCGGTGCTGTATATGTGTTTCGCCTCCATCCCAATGGGGTCTGGCAACAACATCAAAAACTGGTCCCCTCAGACCGCAAGGGGTATGACTATTTTGGCTGTGCGCTGGCAATGGACGGCCCATATGCAGTCATCGGAGCCTATGGCCGCGACCCTGGAGGTATCGGGCAAGCGGAAGCAGTCACGGCTGGTCAAGCTTATGTGTTTGAGCGAGACAGCAATGGAACCTGGGCCACCAAAAGATGATTGCTGTTTAGAAGTATCTTATAATCATCTACCACCAAGAGATGACTGG
>JBCCCJ010000873.1:0-3511 GCA_039033615.1 Bacteroidota bacterium | reverse complement strand
GTTGGTACCTGTGAGTCGTTTTTCAATCGGCAAGAAAATATGAATCACCTCCAAAATGATGATGCCCAGGGAAACGAGGAGGAGGACGATTTCGATGATCTTGATTCTGAACAGCTTTCGCTCTGAATCCTGCTGCATGAGGTTGACCGCATCATTCATGACCTCTAGGAAATCAGCCTGATTTTGGGTGAGTTGCTTCAGCATGAGCGCCGAAATGCTGTCGCCTTCTACTTGGCCTTCCATCAACTCGACATAGGGAGTCAAACTGGTGAGGTGTCGCTTGATGGCAGGTGCATTAAATGATCGAGAATGGGCATATTGATCCAGGAGATGATGGTGGGCAGCTTTCCATTCTTCAAACAGGGAGGTGACAGCTTGAGATTGTTTTCCCTGAAAGTGGATCTCATACCATTCCAAATTGATTTGCTGACTGAGCATGCGTTGTCGACCAGCGAGATTGATGAGACTCGCGTCAGATTCCATCTGACCTAATTGGTATTGAATGAAGATCTGATTGACCAACAGAACGACAATAGCGATCCCAATTCCGATAACATATTTTCGACTCATACCCGTAGCAGCGTGTGAATGAAACCTGGAGATAGATAGATCAGAAAGGAGGGAAGCAGAAGACAGCTATGCCGTTACGGTGGTAAAAGGTACAAAAAGTTGAGGATATACTTGTTCTGGTAACACCTGATGTACACCCTGGAGCATGTAGGCGAAGGGAATCCTCGTGACGTTGGAGGTGAACGAGAAAAGAAGAAGAAAAAGAAAAGGAACCCTTCCCGAGGAAATCATCCCCTCTATTTTGGAAACCAAGGTATTTCACTCAAAAAATCATCCATTGTCTCCACCAAAAATGCTATCTTTCGCTTAGAATTCATTTCCGTTGTGGCACATTCTTCCTTTCCAGATCAATTGAAAAGCTGGCTGTCCCAAAGTTGGCAAGGCATCTCTGTTTGGGGGAAGGCCCATCCCTGGTGGACGGGATTCTTTGCCTTCGGACTATTTGGCCTCAGTTTCATCCTGCTTTTCCAGCAAATGGTGGTGTGGGGGGCTTTCGGAAAACTTCCCACAGAAGACGAACTGCGGCATCTGAAACTGCCCATTGCTTCTCAGGTCTATAGTGTGGATGGAAAGCTGCTGGGGCGGTATTTTTTGGAAGAAAGAGACCCGCTGAACTGGGAGGAATTGCCACAGCCTTTTGTGGAAACCCTCTTGGCTACAGAGGATGTTCGCTTTTATTCTCACCAAGGGAGTGATTGGCAGGCCATGTTGCGGGTCTTGTTCAAAACGGTCTTGATGGGGAATGAAAGTGCAGGGGGAGGCAGTACCCTGACCCAGCAATTGGCAAAAAATCTCTATCCTCGCAAGGGACGAGGTTTATTCCCTTTGGTGGTGAACAAACTCCGGGAAATGGAAACCGCCAATCGGCTAGAAAGGCTGTACAGCAAGGATGAAATTCTCCTGCTATACCTCAACACGGTCTCTTTTGGGGAGAATGCCTTTGGGTTGAAAGTTGCCAGTCAACGCTTTTTTGGCAAAGCTCCCAACGATCTGAAACGAGAGGAAATGGCTGTGTTGGTAGGGATGTTGAAAGCGCCTACCTCCTACAATCCTCGCTTGCATCCATTGGCTGCCCGGCACCGTCGGAATGTCGTGCTTCAGCAGATGGTTCGCTATGAATACCTCTGGCCTCAGATGGCTGATTCCCTCATGGAATTGCCGCTGGAGATTCAGTATCATCGAAATACCCACCATCAGGGAGTTGCTTCCTATTTCCGGGAAATGCTGCGCCAAGAAATGCTCTTGTGGTGCAAGCAGCACCCCAAATGGGACGGCGGCCACTACAACCTCTACACCGACGGACTCATCATCCACACCACCATTCACAGTGATTTGCAAAAGATGGCGGAATCAGCGGTGGCCGAACAAATGAAGCGCATCCAGCGAAATTTTTCGCAGGATTGGCGCTACGCCCGTCACAGCCCCGTGCCGGAGAGCCTGGTCCAACAAGCCATGCGCGTAAGTCCCCGCTACCGCTCTTGGCAGCAGGAAGGCTATACCGAAATCGAGATTGATTCTTTGTTTGACCTTCCGGTGCCTATGCGCTTGTTTTCCTGGCAGGAAGACAGCCTGCGCGGGGTGAGCCCCAAGGATTCCATTCGCTATGAAGCGGAGTTGCTCCACTGCGGTTTGCTGGCGATGGACCCGCAAAATGGACACGTAAGGGCCTGGGTAGGGGGCATTCAGCACGATCAATTCCAGTTTGATCACGTGCGTGCGGCCCGCCAAAGTGGTTCCACCTTCAAGCCGCTGGTCTTTGCCACGGCCTTGGAAGAGGGCTACTCTCCCTGCGAATACATCGCCAATGAGCAGGTCAGTTTTGCCCGCTACGACAATTGGACACCGAAAAATGCGGATCGTTCTTATGGGGGAGAGTATTCTTTGCAAGGCGCTCTCACTCACTCATTCGGTGAATGTCGCGACGGTCAACCTGATGATGAAGGTCAAGCCCGAGCGGGTGGTCGAAATGAGCCAACGCCTGGGCATCAAACGGGCATTGCCTGCGGTGCCTTCCCTCGCCTTGGGCACGGCGGAAGTGTCCTTGTTGGACTTGGTGCCGGTCTATGGCACCTTCGTCAATGGGGGCAAGCAGTTGCAGCCGAGTTTTTTGCTGCGGGTGGAGGATCGGGAAGGGCATTTGCTCTACGAAACCAGCCAACAGGCGACCCCCAAACAGGCAATCAGCAGCGATCACGCCGCCATGATGACCCACATGCTCCAGAATGTGGTGGACAAAGGCACTGCCCGGGGCTTGCGCTCCCGCTACGGATTGAAGATGGACATCGCCGGAAAGACTGGGACCACCCAAGCCCAGGCCGATGGCTGGTTTGTGGGCGCGACCGCTGGATTGGTCGCGGGGGTGTGGGTTGGTGCGAATGACCAGCGGGTGCATTTTCGCACTTTGCGGATGGGACAAGGAGCAGCGACCGCCATGCCCGTCTGGGGGAGTTTCTTCCAAAAAGCGGTGGCTCACCCGGAATTCGCCTACCTCAAGGACCTGGAATTCCTGAAGCCTTCCCAGGCAGTACTCGACTCCCTCGATTGCGCCAATTATGATTTTCCCCTCTCCGAGGAAGAATTTCGCGCCTGGTGGCTGGCCGAGCATCCAGAAGACAGTGTGTTTTATCAGTGGGAGCGGGTGCAGTAGGTGGGGGAGGATACCGTTTATCCTCCTAGACTATATCACTAGACATTTCTCGAACCAACTGTTGGTGTTGACCAAGCCTATAATTAACGCGAGTTTTGTTTAGGAGAAACGATAACTATTTGTTAACGAGCAACTTCCTCCCCCTACGCCCCCTCTCCCGCGATGCGGGATCTTCGACCCAGGGGAGATTGTTCTACCATCGCAGATTGTCCCCCGCTCCGTTACCGGTATCTTCGACTGGCGGGGGTTGGGGTTGGGTAAATCCTTGACTATCAAAGGATATTATCCAAAACT
>JBCCCJ010000872.1:0-3514 GCA_039033615.1 Bacteroidota bacterium | reverse complement strand
CCCGAGAAACTGACGCCCAGGACTGTGGCGGGCGCGATGCCAATGAAACACTCCCGCACACTGAGCCAGGGGAAGCCCGCCGCGGACCAGTCGCCGCGAGAGCAATGCCTCATTTTGTCTCCAATACCATTTTGCCTACCTTCTCCATATGGATGGACCGATTCGGTATCAAGCAATCTTACACAATCTCCCATACCTTCGTGAGAAAAGGCGAGCCCTTCGTAAACGGATGACTCCTTGTGAACAATTGGTCTGGCTTAGAGTCAGAAAATCCCAGCTTGGTTTAAGGATTAGGCGCCAACACAGCATTGGCAACTTCATTGTAGATTTCTATTGTGCTCGTCGGGGGCTCATCATTGAGATTGATGGCAAATATCATGAAGACCCGATGGTTGCCCTCTATGATGAATACAGGGAACATTCGCTTCGAGAAATGGGATTTGACTTTCTCCGTTTCAAAAACGAAGAGGTCCTCACCAATTTGGACCAGGTGATTGAGCAGATTTTTGTGGTGTTACACGGGTGAGGCATCGGTCCCCCCGTTTTCTTCGAAAACTGCCCCCCTCGGTCCGGCGCGACAGGCTTGGCGAGGGGGGCGCGGTCATGTGGCCGCTGGCTGGGGTCTTCTTGCTGTCCGCTCCGATGATTACGCCCCCCTTGCGCTGGCTGGTGCGCGGCTCAAGGGGGGCAGTAGCCAGCGGCTGCGGGGGAGTATTCTCCCCAAAAAACAAACCGCCGCTGAATCTGAAGATCCAGCGGCGGTTGTTGGTAGGCTGTACTGGATTCGAACCAGTGACCTCTGCCCTGTCAAGGCAGCGCTCTAAACCAACTGAGCTAACAACCCAAGAGCTGCAAATATCTACGCTTTTGACCTAAGTTCCAAATGAAATGATGCCTGGGCGACAAGAAGATTTGCTCAGAATTCCCCACCTTTGTCGCCTCACCAAACCTGAACCTTATGCGATTCTTTGTGATCTTCCTTGGATGTGCCTTATTATTAGGCAGTTGTGATAGTCCCCCAGCCACTTCAACTCCTGAGACCGAAGCAGTGGTGGCCGTACTTCCCACTCCTGAGGGCCTCTTGGGCGAAAGTTTGGCTGCGCATGGCGGCCTGGACCAATGGCGGAAGTTCGGTACCCTGGAACTATCCCTGAACAATGGGGCAGGAACCTCTACCGATCAGATTCTGACCGATTTGCACACCCGCCATGAACTGATTACCGGAGAAGAATATGCGATTGGCTTTGATGGGGAGACCTATTGGCAGACTCGGGTGGATACTGCCCAGGAACCCAAGAACGCCCGTTTTTACATCAACTTGCAGTTCTACTTCTTTGCGATGCCTTTTGTGCTGGCGGACCCAGGGGTGGTGGTGCAGGAATTGGGGCAGCGGGAAATTGCAGGGAATCCCTATGAGGTGGTCCAGGCAGGCTTTGAAGATGGGGTAGGGGTGGCCCCCAAAGATCAATACCTTCTCTATTTAGACCCAGAGACCAAACAATTGGCCTACCTGCTGTATTCGGTCACCTACTTCAATGAAGAACATGCCGAACGTTACAACGCCCTCCATTACGCAGAATGGCAGGAAGTGGATGGTTTGGTGGTGCCCAGCCGCATCGACCGCTACCGTTGGGAAGCCGAAGCACAAACGCTAGGCGAGGCTCGTGGTGCGAAGTATTATCCTGAGGTGAAATTCTCTGGGGAAGCGGTACCAGCCAGTACTTTCACCCCGCCCGTAGACGCGATGATTGCGGAATGAATAAGCGGGGCATGGTAGCTACTGGGTAGAAAGCCACCCGAGGAACTTCAGCAGAGCAATTACTAATACCACAAAGGCTACGATTCCAACGAGAAGCCCCATAACGCCCAATCCTGCCGATGCCAACCAACTGGCAATGGCGGCAAGCACCAAAGCTGATACGCCCCATATCAAGGTACTTTTGAGGCCACGATCCATCTTGGAAGGGGAGGTGCGGAAATGCTTGTTGAGTTTTTTCTTCAGGCGTTTTTGCGCAAATCGTTGGAGATGACCTTGCCGCTGGTTGTTTAACTGTTCAGGTACCGAAGGAGGAGTTTCTGCGAGGATAATGGGAGACAACGCCTCTGAGCTATCAACAGGCGCACTGGAAGCGAATCCCTTACTTACCCCTAGAGGAAGCAGGAGGACCAAGCAAAGCAGAAATCGAATTGTTTGCATATCTCTGACTGGTTATTGACGACAATGATAAAAGAAAATCAAGGGATTGTCAATGGCTTGAATACACCGGAGGGGCATAGGGGAGGAAAACTTATCGGAGGTAATGGGCTCCCATTCACCACCGGGGCAACTATCAGACCATTTGTTAACTCATTGGTTGCACGAGAAAGAGGAAAGCAATGAATCAGAGGAGGCTATTTTGCTCTTGTTGTACTAAGGACGGTCAAAATTTCTTGATACACTTCGGCCCGTTTTCTTTGCCTTTTTTGTTGGGCAATTTCCCCGGATCGCTTGATTCCTCCTTGGTAATACCGGATGAACCACGGGATTACCGTGAAGGCGGCATCAAGTGGTGAAATTGTTGAACTGAGATGAATGCCTAGCCCAACCAGACCAGTAGTCAGGAGGAAACTGTTCAGGCCATTCTTCAGGTCTCCGTAATATACTTGACCCAACCCAGGCAAGAAAGTACTCATGAGCTTGGCTTTCCGAGGCGCTATTTTTGAAATTCGGGCATTCCTTTTGAATAGCTTGTCAAGCTCTTGAGTGGCCTCAGTTTGCCCATCTGTGTAGGCATAGAAATATTTCCAGGCAGAATCGTATTGCTCTAAGCCAAAATAGGTGATCCCTAGATAGAAACCTTTCGCTTCGGCATAGGACGAGTCCATGGTGGCATCCAGATCTATATCGAATAATTCCTCATTTGCCCCTAAAAAGTCCTGAGCTAATAGGTACAAAGAGATTTGCCGAAACTGGATTTGGAGCTGTGATTCAGGGGTTTCGCTCAAATAAAAAGCGGAGTTGAGATAGGAGAGAGCTGCTTTGGTATTCCCGGCTCGCTGATATATGTCCGCTAGCTCGGTATAAATCTGGCCGGTATATGCCTTATGTTTGTCAAAGAATAGTACCCTTTCATAATATTTGATCGCCGCTTTGTCATGATCAGAAGCCGCCATTTCCCTTGCTAACTCTAAGGTCTCTGACAAGGTTTGGGCAACCAGATGGGAGGTACCAATGAAACTAAAAACTCCGATCCAGCAAAAACTGAATAGAACGATGGATCTTGCTTTTTTGTAACTCATTGTATCGAATAGCAGAATGATAGGATCCGTAAATGTTACCAGCATAAAAACCAAGCGCTATCCCCCCGTATATCCAGCCGAGTGCGCTAGATCGCCCATTCCGGTTGAAGTTTCGATAAGAAGCATAGGAAAGGCCGGAAATCAAAAGGAAAGAAATCAAGCCGTCTGGCCATTGGTTGGTGTACAGTCTGCCGGAGCCCGGGAGTAGGGTAGAAAGTCCTACTGCCAAGGCTGG
>JBCCCJ010000871.1:0-3515 GCA_039033615.1 Bacteroidota bacterium | reverse complement strand
TTTCGAAACATGATCCAGGCTTTCTTGGTGGTGAAGCAAGGGGAAGGTGCGCAAGCATTTTTGGATACCTACACTTCCTTTTTACCCAAGCATTTTCGATCTGACTGTGAAAAAATTGCGCAGGCCAGCATTTGGTTTTGGCAGCAGAAGTATCAGGAAGTCATTCAACATCTCAATGGCGCCAAATCCCCCCAAACCAATTTTATTTTACAGGTAGATTTGTATCGTTTGCAGATCAAATCATGGCTGGAACTTGGGGATCAATACCAACTTGATATGTATCTGCGGAGATTTGACCAGTATCTCAAAGACAAGAAACATCCTGAAACCAAACGAGAAGCACTAAAAGCATTTACCAAAGCCTGCCGAATGCTCATGAGTCCCAACGCGTTTACGCCCCATAAAAAACGTCAGTTTTTACAGGAAGTGCTACCAAACGCCCCTATTTCCGACCAAATCTGGCTCCGTCAGCAGTGGGAAAAAAGAGGAGAGGCCACTGAGTGACCTCTCCGATGGATCAGAAAACTTAGTTCAACACGATCTCATCCGAGAAGTAACCTCCTCCTTGGGTGAATCCGAGAACCTGACAAGCGCCCGAAGAGAGATGGCTCACATCGGTGCTACAACTGGGATCCCCGCAATCGGTCTCGGTGTGGAGCAAACTTCCATTCCGCCAGACTTCGATCCGGATCACAGGATCGTCTGGATAGTCAGAGATGGCTCGTAACATATCGTCATCCAAAACGATGGAGCCTCCTCCTCCTTGAGGAAGCGCCGTAGAACGAGCGGAAGGAATGGCACTGAGACACAATCCGACCATTAGCAAAGCCATAGCAAAAAGGCTCCGCTTGGGAGTACAAATGATTTGAAACAACTGCATAATGCTGCTTTGTTGAGAAATGAAACAAAGCCAGCTACGCTACCCGGGATGGTAGTGGCAGAAAAGGAGGTACCTATGAGGTGGAGGGGAAGCAGGGGGAAAGTGGATTATGTACCACAAGATGCTCCTTTATTATTTGGCGTTTTTTTGCGAAAATCGGATTCAAGTCAGGGCAATAGGGTAGGTTACCTCAACCATTGACTGCTGGGTGTACCACAACCTGTTCCCCGATTTGTCCTATTTGACAAAAGTAGGTTCCCAGATTTTCTTAACTTGATCAGTATGTTTATGAGTTGATATCCACTTTGATCAAAATGTTAATCAACTTTTTTACTTTTTTTCAGAAACCCCGGATTACGCGTAAATTTTAAGCAAGCATGGCACGCACTCCAGAGGAAATTGAGGAAGGGTTGAAGCAAAATTCCCCTGCTGCGATTGAATATCTCTACCAAACTTTTTGGGACGCTTGCATTCGTGAAATTCGGAAGGATGGCGGCCGGAGAGAAGACGGGGAAGATGTCTTTCAAATGAGCATCGTTAGCTTGATGGATTCGATTAGGGCTGGCCGCTATAAATCCGGCAACCTATTTGGCTACTTCAAAGTGATCATCAAACATACCTGGAGACGCCAGTTGAGACGAAAGGGACGACTGCCCTTGACTGACTTAGCCGAAGCAGAGGAGGTAGCGGTCGAGCAAAAACTGATGCGGTTTCGTACCTCAGATTTGGTTCACCAATACGTCCATCAACTCAGTGATTCGTGCAGAGAGTTATTTTACGGCGTGTATTGGGGAGAAATGAAGCAAAAGGAGATCGCCGAAGAAGAGAATATGGAATATGGTTCAGTCCGGGCCCGCTTGACCAAATGTCGGAGATCGTTATTCGAACTCCTGAAAAAGGATCCCACCTTTCAACACCTAGCCCAATCCTCATGAGTGATTCGCCCGCCCCATTTGAAATCGTTGAACAGTACGTGCTAGGAGAAATGAACTCCGAGGCACAACACGAGTTTGAAAATCGGCTGGCCTCTGATTCAGCCCTGCAGCAAATGGTCGCCCAAGTCAGAGCTATGCATCAAGCATTGGGAATTTCTCCTGAGCAGTTGAAGAATGATCCTACCTGGAAAAGCTATCAAACCGTTCGGGAAGCTGGGGACAAATGGGCTGCGAATTCAGAAGCACTCTCTGAAGGGCGCATCCTTTCCTTTCGCTGGATCATCCCTGCCGCAGCAGCACTAGCCTTGTTGTTACTTGGAATATGGTGGTGGAATCGCCCCGTTCAGCCAGCTTGGAAGCAAATCGCTCAGCAGGAGATGAAACCATACCCCAATGTCTTTGGTGGGATTGAAGTCCGTTCGTCTGCTACAGATTCGGCGACCTTCATCCAGATGATTCGCTGGTATCAGGAGCAAGAATATGATTCTTCTCTTATGCTGATGAATGAATGGCTGGAAACCTTTGCAGATTCTGCTCACTTGGGGGTGCCTCCCTGCGAAATACAATTTTACCGAGGACAGGCTCATTGGCAAAATCAAGATGTTGGACGAGCTTTTTCTGATTGGCGGCTTGTGATAGAAAAAGAATGCAAGCGGTTTATCCCTGAAGCAGAATGGTACCTAGCCCTCGCTTATTTGGCGGAAGAGAGGTCGGATTCTGCCAAGGTGTATCTGAACAAGATCGTTCAGGATGATACCCACCCATATCAGGATAAGTGTCGGACGTTCTTGGAATTACTTGAATAGAGAGATTCGTGTTCACTTTCCTTTTCTCCGCAACAGGAGCAAAACGCCTGATAACAAAAGCAGCAACATGCCTACCCAAGGCCAAATGGACCTGTTGGATTGAATTTGTATAGAGGCGTTATCCCCAATCAGGACATAATTTGCCCAGAAATAAGGGGCTTTTTGGTAGCGGCTTTCCTGCCCTTGGAGGTAATCTACTGTGGCCTGTTGAAGTGCCAAACTAGTAGGTTGCCCTTGCTTGAGTCCTTGGTAAAATGGAACCATGATGGAGCGGGTTGCCGGAGACTCGGCATTCCATAAGGAAGTTAACAAACTAGGACAACCCGCATAGGTAAATGCCCGAGCTAAGCTCATGACTCCTTCCCCTGGCAATACTTCGCCCTTTCCTGACTCACAGGCAGCTAGGACTACGAGTTGTGCGGGGAGTTCCAGTTGGTAGATTTCCCAAGCATGTAGGTGTCCATCATCTGCTGAATCCGGATGCAGTTCCAGGTAAGCATTCATTGGGTCCATACCTTCAGATCGACCATGGCTGGCTATGTGAAGGATGCCTATGTCCTTTCCAATTCTTTGGAGCGCTCGTTTTGTAGCCGCTTGACCACGTAACTGCTGAATAGAAAATAAGGTTTGGAGGCTATCAACATCAGCCCCTACATAACCCGTTGAAGTGAATGGGTGAGTTTCTGGGGATATGGCCAAAAAAGTGAGAGGGCGACCTACGCTCATGTCCATAGGTTCTTCTGCCCACAAGGTGGCTGAGTAGGCATAGGAAATAGGTAGATGATGTATAAGGTACTTATCGGCAAGCTGCTCAAAATTTTCCATGCGCTCTTCGGGCAAGTCGGTCACCAATGCTGCCAGGGGGAGAAGATGCAGAGAGTCATCAGGAATCAC
>JBCCCJ010000870.1:0-3515 GCA_039033615.1 Bacteroidota bacterium | reverse complement strand
TGCCAGGAGTATCGGTCACTGCCAATAATGAAATTTCGATACGCGGCAGCACGGGTTTCCTCGTCATGATAGATGGTCGTCAGATGCAGATGGACGCGGCCACCTTGCTCCAAGTCATCCCCGCCAATCAATTGGAGAGCCTGGAAATCCTGACCACTCCCTCAGCCAAATACGATCCTGATGGCAAGGCGGGCATCATCAACCTGGTCAGTAAAAGTGGTAAGGTAGAAGGCTGGTACCTCCAAGCCAATATACTAGGCGGCTTGCCCTGCATTGAGCCCTATGACAATCCCGAGGCGGCTTTGCGCTTTGGGGGAGACCTCACATTCAATTATCGAAAAGGAAAGTGGGATCTCTCTGGGGCCTTGGACTATCGCAGGGATGATCTGTCAGGCAGAAGGGTGGGCTATGTGAATACCTATCTGGATGGCGTCCTGACCGAATATCCCTCTGCTGGGGAGCGCAGTTTTGATCGCTATCAATATTCCGGTCGCTTTTCGGCGAGTTATCAGCCCAAGCAAGGACACGAAATCAGCGCGAGCCTCTACGCAGGGGACCGCACGCAATTTCGGACGGCGGACATTCTCTACGACTGGCAGCAACGGAGTCGCATTCCGGGGGATCAGTTTTTGGGGACCGAGGTCTACTGGGAGTTATATCAGCAAACAGAGAGGGTGATTGAGGGAAAAGAACTGATAGATTCTTTGACCTACTACAATGAAAACCTCCGGGTGCGAGAAGGGGATTTTCTGGTAGGTGGGCTGGATTATCGCTGGAACCTGAGTGATCACGATCAACTGCAGGTAGCGGCGCTGTATGAACGGACGCTCTTGGGAGGACCCACGGATAACAGCAGCCATGCCTGGCCTAATCTGTTGGACACCCTCCAATATCAATTCAACACCAACGACAATCCCTTGGAGGGGCTGCGCCTGAACGTGGACCACGTCCGCACAGTGGGCAATCTGAGCTGGGAGAGCGGCTATCAATTCCGTTACCTATCTCATCCGGGTGATTTTGTGTATTTGGATCGGGACCTGATCAATGACGAGTGGAAGGAGAACCCACTGTTTACCAATCGCATTGAGCTTCGCCGTAGCATTCACAGCCTCTACTCCCAAGTGCGATCAACATGGAAGCGGCTCGAATATTCCCTCGGCTTGCGGGTGGAGGCCATGAATCGTCAAGTGAGCTTGGACCAGCCGGATACGAGCTATGTGTACCAAATCATTCAACCCTTTCCCAGCCTGAATCTCCAGTACGATTTACAGGGGGGCTGGATTGCCAAAGGGGGCTACAGTCGCCGCATCGAACGGACGACTACTTTCAAGATGACGCCTTTCCCCGAACGAGAACACAACGAGACCCTGGAGCAGGGAGATGCCGAACTCTTGCCAGAATTCATCCACCTGGCAGAAATCGGACTGATCAAAAGCTGGGGGAATCATTCCGTATATGCGACTGGCTATCTTCGGCAAAGTGCGAATCTCATCAATCGGGTCAATACCGTCTTCAACGACTCCATTCTCAACCGCATCTACACCAATGTCGGTAGTGGGCGAGCCGTCGGACTAGAGCTAGGGGCCAATGTCTTTCCCGCCAAATGGCTGCGTCTGTACGTGGGGAGCAATGTGTATCGTTTTCAGATTGAAGGGGAATTATTTGGCGAGACGGTCAACACCAGCAATTGGATCACTTCCTTCAATGGAACGGCCGAGTTCAGTTTCGGCCCCAACTGGCGGGCGCAGGCGGGCTTCAATTATCTTTCGCAACGGGTCACGGCCCAAGGCATGGATTCCCGTTTCTACAACCCCAGCCTCAGCCTTCGACGGACTTTCCAAAACGGCAAATGGACCCTCGGTCTGCAATGGCTCAGCCTGGACCTGGGACTCCTCCAAAGCAATGAGCAGCGCATCACCACCCAACAGGCGAACTTTTTCACCACCACCAACTATATCTACGAGGTGGATCGGGTTCTGCTGACCTTGAGTTATCGACTCAACTCCTCAGACCGAAAGCTACGTCTGCCCGAAAGCGAGTTTGGGGGGCGGGAGTTTTGAAGTGCCAATGGGAGATCACTGTTATCATGTATCAACGGAAGGCCGAAAAACCAAGGGCGAAAATGGGTTGAAGGAACTGATTCAACAATTTCCGCCCTATATGCAAGACGGTCAAGAGTGATTTTTTCTCCTTCCTGTTGATTTTTTTTTCTGGCCTCCGTCCAATCCCATACGCCTCATTAGGGAAAGGCATCTTTTCAGCGGCATTGCATTGGCGATGCCGCTGTCCTTTTTTGTGGAACATCTGCATGGGTGTATCCCAAAATGTCGCAAGCCCACATGAAGCAAACGTTTTTTGCCACGAATGCACGAATTTTCCCTTCCAAGTCCCTCATTCGTTGAAATTCGCTGCGTAATAGGATCCGATGCTCTTGGGGACGAATCGCACAAATTCGAATCTTTTACTTCTAGCCTGAATTCGTTAGATGGTTCGGCAGGCTCACCACAGGTTCGTGGCTGATTTTTTCATTTTACAGATTCGAAGAAAATTACTACATGTGAAAAGAATACCCAAAGCGACAAAATGGGATACACCCAACCTAGGACGCCGTTTGTTCTGAATAAATCGGAATGCCCCCCCGCCTTTGGGTGAGGGCTACCCTCTGATGAGGCATTGGGATTTTTTCCGATAGGAGGGTACCGAATCCTTTCTCCCAACCGCACAAAGACGTCCATATACCGTATAGAGACCCATTCCAAGCCGATTTATTAGCGCCTGGTGGGTTTTCGGGATATGTTTGTGGGAGTAGAGTTCACCACAACATGACAGAATCAATGATGAAACATTTCCTACAAATTGCCCTGGCATTCGTCTGTATCGGATGCGTTATTTCTTCCGCTTTGGGCCAATCCAAGATCGACACCATTGTCCTGCAAAAGGGAGAAGTATTGGACATCTTATTGCTGAACCAACACCCTGACAAGGAAGCAGAGACCAAGTCCTACTTTCAACATGCCTTTCCGGTGGCCAAAGGCATGTCCTATCAACCGCAACCGGGATTCAAGATCATTGATCATAGCCAGGGGAATCACCAACCGCAGCTATTGATCCTGGGAAAATGGAAAGATCTCAGCTTGAGGGAAGCCTTTTTGACGAAAATCGTATCAGAAGTGCCGGATTTTCACGAGCGGCGGAGAAGCATCTGGCCGTACTTTGGCCTCCGCTATTTTGAAATGAAAGAGGCGAAGACGCTTGAAATTCATCGCGACCAGTATCAGGTAGCTACGGCCTTTTGGATGGAATCAGCAGACCAGCCCAGCACCTTTTATGAAAAATGGAAACAGGAAATTCAATCCTCCGGGGGAGAAATCCTGATCCAGCTAGCCGATGGTACCTCCCCCTTTGGCTATCAATACAATCCTGATTATTTCGTCCTCACTTCCTGGGAAAGCAAAGCTGTTTTTGACGAATGTCAGGAGAAGGCGCACCACTGGGACCGGGATCATATTCAGCAC
>JBCCCJ010000869.1:0-3518 GCA_039033615.1 Bacteroidota bacterium | reverse complement strand
CGCGGCGATCATGGCGGCAATCAGCAGGATGGGGTTGATGGCAGACAGGTCCATGGGCTCACTCGTTCGGGTAGGTCAGGCAGCGCATCGTGCTGACAGGCGATCATTCACCGTATCCAAAATCGTCCAGAACCCGGATTGCGTATTCAGATGAAAAATCCCTGTTGCATTTTGGTCAGGGTTGAACAATTGATTATACCCTTTCGGGGCTACATACACTTCTCCTGCTCCAACCGCTAGTCGAGTCGCATCATTGGAGCGGGGACCGGGCGGAATGATGTAATCCAAGGCCCATTCATCAAATTCTAGCAAGCCTCGAAACTGCGTGGTAACGTAAAATCGAGTTTTGCCTTCCACACTCACATGCCGAGCGGCCCCAGTGAAGAAGAAGGTGTAATTGATATTTTCTTCATTGATGATCGAGACCCGATCCCTGCGGGAAGCCCCGACCGTTTCTTCGGTCACATACAAATGATCCCAGGTTCGGTCGAGGCGACTGAACACACTCCAATTGTCATCTACCTTTTGATACACCGTTCTGGCAGTCAAGGCAAACAAGCTACCTACCCCCGCACCGATTTCCCTGATCTCTTCACTCTCTGGAAGGCCCGTTTCTCCCCCTTCGAACTCCCAAGCAGCGGGATCTTTTAGGTTCGGAAAATCCACCGGAGCGCTATAGATGCCCACTCCTTCCAATACCAAGTAAATCCGTTCTTGATAAATCGCTATGGATTCGACCGGTATCCTCGAAGTATTGGTGCCAATTTGAGAAGCATCAGTGATCGGGAGTCCCGTCTCCAGATTGTAAATCACCAGCCCAAAGTTGGTACCGACATACAAGCGATTCCCTCCGGCCAAGAAGGTATTGATCCGCTTATCAACAAAAGAAGTATTCCGGGCGATGTCGGTCAGGTAGGAGAACTGATTGGGGTCCGAGAAGACATCAATTTGCCCATCGGCATACCCAACAAAGGTTTGACCGGTTCTCTCAAAATGATAGATGGTCGTGGGGGAAATGCCACTCATCCCATCAATGGTGGAGAAAGTCCGGATGTTTTCAGAATCGGGATCGTACGAAAACATCCCCCCACTGGTGATGGTATAGATAACCCCATTCTTCACTACTGAAGAAATGGTGCGGCTATGATTCAGATACACTTGCCATTCTCCATAGGTCCGATTGGGTAACTGAGCCTGGAGGAGGCTTATAAAAAGGCTCATACTCAGCCCTAGAGCTAGGATTCGTTGCATATCATCTGAAAGTTGTCCTCAAAATTAGCAAAAAGCTGCAGGAATCGGGTAGGCAGAAAAAATGACAGGTAACCAACGTGGGTCTGCAATTGGGAGATCCCCCTTCCTCACCAACTTTTCCCAGGAGTAATGGTTTGGCCGTCATGTCCATCCAGTTTTGAAAGGCGTTGCTTCCTTCTTTCGAAAAAAGCCGTTGTTTTGCCTTGAGTCCCATCAACAATCTCTCTGAAATTATGTCCCGAACTCATACTGTGGCCGTCGTCCAGGCGACGCCCGTTCTATTTGACCAGGCTGCAACCTTGCAGAAAATGGCAGCATTGGTGCAGGAAGCAAAACAGGGCGGGGCAGCATTGGTGCTCTTCCCAGAGGCATTCATTCCCTGCTATCCAAGAGGATTGGGATTCGGCATGGTGGTGGGCAGTCGGACGGAAGCTGGGAGAACATTGTGGCAACGCTATTGGGAAGGTGCGGTGAGCATTCCTGGACCAGCGATGGATGCCATGAGTCAGATGGCCCAAAAGCATCAAGTCTATTTGGTCGTTGGCATCATCGAACGCTCCGAAACCGGGGGGACTCTCTACTGCACCATGGTGTATTTCGGGCCGGATGGGAGCTATTTGGGCAAACATCGCAAGCTCAAGCCCACCGGAGCCGAGCGCTTGATTTGGGGCGAAGGGGAAGGCGATTCTCTCCAGGTCTATGACACGCCTTTGGGAAAAATGGGCGGCTTGATCTGCTGGGAAAACTATATGCCCTTGGCGCGTACCGCCCTCTATCAACAGGGCATCCAACTCTACCTTGCCCCTACTGCCGACGCCCGTGAGCGTTGGCAGAGCAGCATGCAGCACATCGCCTTGGAGGGCCGCTGCTTTGTCCTCAGCGCCAATCAGTTCGTTCGAAAAGCCGATTATCCCACTGACCTACAAGCAGAATTGTCCGAGCATCCCGAACCCTTCTGCCGGGGAGGAAGCGTGATCTACTCGCCCATGGGAGACGTCCTGGCAGGCCCACTCTGGGATCAGGAAGGCATCCTCTTCGCAGAGCTCGATCCGGACCTCCTCATTCGTAGCAAGCTCGATTTCGATCCCGTGGGCCATTATGCTCGGCCCGATGTGTTTGAGTTTCGGGTGAAGAAGTAGGGTTGGTACCTGCTCTTACGCGTTTGCAACGCGTGAGAGGTAAGTTTGAGAGTTTGTAACTCTCGGGGCTAATCGGGGAAGCTCCGCGCGGCCTGGAAGTCCACGCTACCCAAAATCATTTACTCCACCATCAACTTCCGATACAGACTCTGCCCATCTACCTCCACTTGGAGTAGATACATCCCTGCTGCCAATTGCCGCACCGGGATGGTAGCCTGAGCACGATCTGCTACTCGACCGAACTGCTGTTGCCGGATGTGCTGGCCTTGCAGGTTGAGCAATTGCATCTGAACAGTTTGCCCAGACAGACCATTCACTTGTACTTCCACCTGCTCTTGGGCCGGGTTGGGGAAGAGCGATAGGCCGATATCGGCCAGGATCGCATCCCGCGAAGAAGCGGAAGTAACGTCGATCTGGAAGGCAAATATGCCGACCCAGCCTCCGAGCTGATTGCGCACGTCAAAGCGGAAGGAGTCCACCGGTGAGAAACTCCCATTGTGCTGATAGACCAGGCGATCCAGGTTCAGATCGTTCTGACTGAAGAAATCTCCTGCCTCCAACACAATTCCATTCAAGATCACCGCCCCTCGCTGTGGTTCATTGACCAAGGTGTACACCAGTTCATTCGCGGCGCTGACCCCATCGGTGGCTTCCAGGAGCGTGGTACTGATCGTGTCGGAACTCCACTGACGGACCGTCAGGGTTTCATTGGTGATCAGTTCAGGGAAGACGGTTCCCACATTGGTACAGATTTGGAGTCCCCAGCCTTGGAGCTCTCCTCCACTGAAGTTGGCCGAATCGACCACTTTCAGGGTCCAAATGCCCGCCGCAGATTCTCCATAAAAAGCACTCAGACTTTCTAAGGGCTGGTAGGTAGCCCCTTGCACTGGCGGACAATCAAAGATGGAGGTTTGCGCCTCCTCGTCGAAATTCAGGACAAAATCCTGATGGATCTCCTGACACTGATTGCTGAAGAGCTTCACTTCGGTATTGTTCGGGCTGATCAAAGAAACCGTCAACTCAGAAACAGCCTCATGCAGTCCTTGTAATCCGATGACATTCAAGTCGGTGATCTGTCCCGGACCCCCTACGACCAGGCTAGAGGTAACCTCTATGGGGGCTCCGAAT
>JBCCCJ010000868.1:0-3549 GCA_039033615.1 Bacteroidota bacterium | reverse complement strand
TGACCAAGCCCGCTCGCAAGGATTTCTTGCCATCGACACGGAGACGGACTCCCTGGACAAAGTGTTCATTCATCAGCCGAGCTACCGCGGTATCTTCAAAGGATTCGTGCTCCATCACGTGGCACCAATGGCAGGCCGCATAGCCCACACTGATTAGCACCAATTTTTCTTCTTTCTGGGCCATTTCCAGGGCGTCTTCTCCCCAAGGCTGCCAATTCACCGGATTGTGGGCGTGCTGGAGCAGATAGGGACTTTTGCTATCCACCAAGGCATTGGTGTAGGCATGCTCCCCGGAGGCTTTTTGCTGGGGAGCCTGGGCCTGACAGGAGGAGAAAGCCAGGAGGAGCAAACACCCCACCTTCCATAGTAGGAGAGAGTCGAGAGAAAAAGAGGCTGAGGGAAACTTCATGCTTCTAAGGTACGAATCATTCCTCTTAGCATTCAGTCTGCGGGGTTAGGAATCAAGGAACCTTCCCAACGCCGCCCACACCTGATAGCCTTGTTTCAAGTACGGAGTCAGCAATCCCCCCTTCGGTTTGAAGGCCAATTCTTTGCGCACCATCCCAAAAACCAGCATGGGCGCGTAGGCCTCGACCAATAGGGTTTTTTCTTGCAGTTGCACTTCGAATACCAGAATCGCCCCTCCTTTGGCTTCCCGATAAAAGGTCGCATAGCCTGGACGTTCTTTCAACTTGTGGAAAATGGGCTGGGCACCAACGTCCACGCTTGTTTCGAATACACCAGCGGTAAAGCCCACCTGCTGAAAGCCTTGCTTGCGAAACCAAGCCTCGATTTGGGCATAGGTCACGGAGCGGTCGAGGGAATACGTTGCTTGGTTGCGGGCCATGAGCAGAAAGGCAAGGGGGTTGTTAGGAAGAAATCGCAGGGAACATTTCGCCCACTGGCAATTCAATGCCCCAATCAAAGAGCGGAATGGACTCATGAGGGAGGTACAATTGCAGATGACGGTAGGCCGTTCCGATGGCTTCTCGATAGACTTCGATTTGTCGCTCGGGCAGGTTCACGATCCAATATTCCTGAATCCCCGCGCTGGCATAGGCCGCCAATTTTTCGGTACGATCCAATTCCAATGAGCTATCAGATACCTCTATAATCAGGAACACCTCTTTGGGCTTAGGATGACGGAGATCGTATTGCTCCATCGGGGGAAGCAGCAGCGAAATGTCCGGTTCTGGTTCCGACATCCCAAGAAGGTCAATTGGATCCTGAACGTTGATGACTGCTTTCGTCTCAAGATGCTGATAGAGCCACCTGGTGATCCGGCGAACGGCATTGCTGTGTTTACTTCCCTTCGGGCTCATGTGAATGATTTGTCCATTGAGTAGCTCGATGGCTTCATCCTCTTGCAGGATGCCCACCTCGCGCATTTTGTGGTATTCGGCTACGGTAATGGTTCTTCGTTGGAGCTCCATCCAATTGTTCTTTTCTCCAAGATACGAAAAAAGGGAAAGCAGGATCAAAGGCCTGAAGAGCGGATCTGCCTCCACAAGTCAAACCATTGCCTTCCAAATTCTCTCTGACTCTATCAAAGAACCGACCTCTTTTCAGTAAGTTGAAAGAAGCAATTACTCAATTCCCTCCTCATGAAACCTCTCCTCCTTCTCCTGGTTGTTGTCGCTTTTCTTTCCCCTGTTTCGGCCCAAAAGATGAAGTCCGCCTTCACGGGCTATGACCTCAAAGGCTGGGTAGAACCGGAAGGTAATATCTGGTGGACTGCTGATAATGGCATCTTGATGGCTGAAAGTGATCCTTCTCAGCAGGGTTCCATCCTTTGGACGAAAAAGAAATACAAAGACTTCGTGGTACAGCTCGATTTCAAAATGGGCAAAGGAACCGTTGATTCCGGGGTATTCCTGCGAGCGGAAAGCCCTCAGATCCAAATCGGCGAATCCGGCTCTCTCAAGCGGGATATGACCTGCTCTCCCTATGTGCCAGGAAAAGGCTATCCGGTCGAGGCTGCGGGAGTCGCAACCTTGCTCAAGACCGAGGGATGGAATACCATGCGCATCGAAATGCGGGGACAGACCGCCACTGTTTGGCTCAACGGCGAGGAAGTCATGACCTATACCGCAGAAACCGACATCGCCAAAGGTCCCATTGGTTTGCAACTCCACCCCAAGCGCGACATGAGCATCGAATTTCGGAACATCGAGGTGGGAAAGTTGTAGAGGGGGAACCGATCTCTTCTCACCCCTATACCTGGATTCATTGTTCCCTTTCGGGGGAACCATTTGCAAATGGTTTTTTCCTTTTGAAGAAGATACAACGCCTCAGAAACCTTCAAATGATTTCTGAGTTTGGTATGTGAACCGTGCGGCTACTCTATTCGATATCTGTTATCCTCAGTCTTTACTTCACCCTGCTTTATGAATCGCTTGTTTCTAACGCTCCTCCTGTTATTTCCTTTCACCTCTGGTCTTTTGGCACAAAATTCTCCCTCAACAGAACCTGCTTGGAAAGACCAATTTCGCCAACTCTACGAAGTCCTGCCCACCCCAAACGCCTACCGCAATGGCGCGGGGATGCCTGGCCACGCCTACTGGCAAAATCGGGCGGACTATGACATGGACATTCGTCTGGATGACGAAAAACAGCAGATCTATGGGACCGAGACCATCACCTACCACAACCAGTCTCCGGACCAACTGTACTACCTCTGGCTCCAGTTAGATCAGAATATGCGGGCCAAAGACTCCGACACCTACAAAGTGCGGACTGGCACCGTCCTCGATGAGGAAGACGGCATGAGTTTCAAGGATCTGTCGGGCTTGCACAATGATTTTGACGGTGGGTTCAAGATCGAATGGGTCCAGGATCCCGATGGGAAGCCCATGCCCTACACCATCAACCGCACCATGATGCGGGTAGATCTGGCGGAACCACTGACTCCTGGGGCATCGGTTTCTTTCCGCGTCAAGTGGTGGTATAACATCAACGAACGCGCCAAAATTGGGGGGCGTTCTGGCTTCGAGTATTTCCCCGAAGACGACAACTATCTCTACACCATTGCGCAGTTCTTTCCGCGCATGTGCCAGTACAATGACATCGACGGCTGGCAAAACAAGCAGTTTTTGGGTCGGGGTGAGTTTACCCTGCCCTTTGGGGATTACGCAGTCCGACTGACCGTCCCTGGCGACCATGTGGTTGCAGCTACAGGCGAGTTGCAAAACAGCCGACAGCTCCTCACTGCTGCCCAGCGGCGACGGTTAGAAAAGGCTCGTACGGCCAATGAACCCGTGATCATCATCACGGAGGACGAGGCACGTGCCGCCGAAGGAAAACGCGCCACAGATGAAAAAACCTGGACCTTCGAGGCTGAAAACGTCCGAGACTTTGCGTTTGCTTCTTCGCGGAAATTTATGTGGGATGCCCAAGGCGTTCCCATGGGCGACCGTACTGTCTTGGCGATGTCCTACTATCCCAAGGAAGGCAATCCCCTTTGGGAGAGATATTCTACGCGCTCCGTGGTCCACACCCTCAAGGTCTATTCTCGCCACACCTTTGATTATCCCTATCCAGTGGCCATCT
>JBCCCJ010000867.1:0-3551 GCA_039033615.1 Bacteroidota bacterium | reverse complement strand
CCAGTCCACTCCAACCGCTGTAGCTCTTTCATGCCTTCAGGCGTGATCTTGAGGTTGGGCGTGCCTCCCCTCAAAGATCGCCGGGAAGATATTCCCCTGATTGCAGGCTCTTTCATCAAAGAGATCTCCATCGAGTATGGCATGCCCAACCTCAAGATCACGCCTGAAGGCATGAAAGAGCTACAGCGGTTGGAGTGGACTGGAAACGTCCGGGAATTGCACAACGTCATGGAACGTCTCGCCATCTTGTCCAACGGAACCATCGAGGCCCAGGATGTGCTGGACTATGCCGTCCCACGTCGCCGCAAGGCCAAGAGCAAGGAACTCTACGACGACTTTGATCAGTTTCAAACCTTCAAAGATCACGTCGAAAAGCACTTCATCCTGCGAAAACTGGAACAGAACAGTTGGAACATCTCCAAGACTGCCGAAGTCCTGGATATCCAGCGGAGCCACTTGTACAACAAGATGGAGAAGTTCCAAATCAAACGAGAAAGCTAATCCCCCCGCTTTTCGGTTCTCCCATTCCGAAAATAGGTTCAAAGAGCTTCGCCTACCAGCGAAGCTCTCCTGTTTATCTCTCCGCTCATGACGAAAACAGATGTTCACAAAGCGTGCCTGGCCTTGTTGAATCACAAGGTCAGCAGCCTTCAGACCGAAATCGAAGCCGCCCAACAAGCGGCCAGTGAAGACACCAAAAGCAGTGCGGGCGATAAGTTTGAAACGGGGCGGGAAATGATCAAGCAGCGCATCAATCAATTGTCCCAGCAATTGAGCCAGCAAGAAGTCATGGCCCACCAAATCGAACGCCTCGATCCGCAACAGACGCATAGCCAAGCTCAGGCGGGTAGCCTCGTTCAGACCAGTGAGGGTACCTACTACCTCGCTGCTCCAGTAGGCAAACTCTCCGTCCTGGATCGAAAAGTTTTTGTCCTCTCTTTGGCTTCCCCCATCGGTCAATTGCTGTTGGGAAAAAAAGAAGGAGAAGAGATTCAATTTCGTGGCCGCAGGATTGTGATAGACTCACTTTCCTAGTACAGGGGAAAGAAGTGGGATCACTTCGTTGTGGGAGGCGAGAAGCGAGACTTGCCGCTGGAAAGGAATGCGCGAATTTCCCCCGTTGGAGGGGGAGCAAGGGGGAGGAATCAGGAGCTTTGCTAGGATAGACTTACCGCTTGAGAAAGAAACAGACCTACTCCTCGGCTTTCCTTCCCTGCCAGCGAAACCAGGCGTAACTCACTGCTAAGATCGCCAGGTAGATCCCCGCTATCAGCGGATTGTAAATGGTGACCGCCACCAGGGCGACACTGGCAATGACCAGGGCGATGATAGGTAAGAGTGGATACAACGGGACTTTGAAAGGCCGCTCCAAGTCGGGTTCTTTTTTCCGAAGCACCAGCAGAGAAACCATCGAAATGATGTAGAGGGTCAACGCGCCAAACACGGCAATGGTGATGATGTCGGCGGTCCGGCCTGTGAGCAAGGCCAGGAAGCCAATGCCCATATTCAAGATCAGCGCATTCGCTGGCGTTCGAAATCGAGGGTGAATTTTGCCCATCCAGGATGGTGCATAGCCTACCCGCCCAAATTCAAAGGTGGCCCTTCCGGCAGCGAGAATGATGCCATGAAAGGAGGCAACCAAGCCAAACAAGCCAATGATGGTGATGGCTTCGTAGATCCAATGCCCTTCTCCTACCACTCTGGCCATCGCCATCGGGAGGGGAGAATCATTGGCGACGGTTTCGCCGGGAGGATAGACGACTGTCTCCCAGCCATTGACCCCAACCGAAGAAATGAAGGTCAACACGCATAGAATCACCAAGGTTAGGATGGCCGACCCAAAGCCGATGAGCACATTCCGCTGAGGATTGATGGTTTCCTCCGCGACATTGGCGACTCCTTCAATGGCGAGGAAAAACCAGATGGCGAAGGGCAAAGCCGCAAAAGCGCCTGCCCAACCATTGGGGAGGGCGTTGCGCTCCAGGTTTTCCCAAGAGAAGACCTGCATACTGCCCCCAGCAAATAAGAGCAAACCAATGACGGCGATGGCCGTAATGATCAATTCAAAGGAGGCTGCCGCTTGTACCCCGTAGATGTTAAGCGCGGTGAAAATGAGGTAGGCCACGACTGCCGTCGCCAGAATGGGAACGGTGGGAAACAACACATTCACATAGGCCCCTATCGCAAAGGCAATGGCCGGAGGGGCAAAAACAAACTCGATGTTTTGGGCCATTCCTCCGAGAAAGCCCCAATCTCGTCCAAGGGCACGCAGCGAGTAATCAAAAGCGCCTCCTGCCCTGGGGATGGCACAGGCCAATTCGGTATAGCTAAAGGTAAACGCTAGGTACATCAGGATGATGAAGCCTGTCGCCACACTCAACCCCAGGGTGCCTCCTTTTTCCAAACCGAGATTCCAGCCGAAATACATGCCGGAGATGACGTATCCAACCCCCAGCCCCCATAACATAACAGGACCAAGGGTTCGCTTGAGTTGAGAAGAAGAGGAATCAGACATAGAGCAGAAATGAAGGGGAAACGGCAAAATTCTGCCGGAAGATACGAGGGGATGCCTAAGCTGCAAAACACAGCCTGGCTACCATTTCTCCAAACCATTCGTCTAGGCCAGGAGTTAGGTCATTCCAAAACCATTGATCCCTATGAAATTTCCTTTGATCCTAGGCTTGCTGTTGACCACGAGCATTTTCTCCCTCTTTGCCCAAACCGAAGAGCAGGTCAATTATTCCGTTACCTTCACAGTAGGCAATATGGGCGGCTCCGTAGAAGGCAGTTTTTCTGACCTGAGTGGAACCGTATCTTTCGATCCCGCCAATCCCCAAGCTGCTGTCTTTGAGGTAAGTGTGGATGCTACGACCATCAAGACGGGTGTCGGCATGCGGGACCGACACCTGCGGGGCAAAGACTTTTTCGCCGTAAAGGACTTTCCCAGCATCCGCTTCACCGCGACTGAGACCCGGACTACTGACACAGGCTTTGAAACCATCGGGACCTTGACCCTCAAGGGGCAGGATTCCACCATCACGATTCCTTTCACGGTAGAAGAAGTAGCTGGAAAGAAAGTCATCCAGGGCAGCTTCTCGGTAGATCGAAAAGCCTTCGGCATCGGTAAAGGCTACGGCAATTGGATGATCGGGGAAGCCGTTACCATTCAGTTGCGCTATCAGATCGGGGAGGCTTCTTATTGATCTAGCGACAGCTTCCCTCAACGGCTGGATGTAAATAGCCACGAAATCTAGGCTGATTGGAGGGGAATTCGGGAGATATGTGGATACTTCGATCTTGCTCAGTACAGGTTCGTGGCTAGCCTCCTGTTCATGTGAAACAAAGTGGTTCAACTACGAAAGTAGTGGAGCATTAGGAATTTGAGGTTCCAATCGGTTCTTCGATGCGAAGCATTCACTATCACGGCGGGTTGGCCACGAAGTCCGAGGTGTTGGGGCGGCCATGAGCGTTGCATGGGACTTCGGCGGTTTTTTGCATCCTTTTTTGCCGACAAAAAAGGATGGCCGGTTGAGCTTGCGAAATCCCGCTTG
>JBCCCJ010000866.1:0-3555 GCA_039033615.1 Bacteroidota bacterium | reverse complement strand
TTTTTTTCACCATGCGATACAATTAGAAAAACTCATTCAGAAATTCAAACAAAGCCGATTATATTGAGTTCCTGTTTCCATCAAGAAAAGCAGCGATGCTAGAGAGTAACCCAATCTTTCCGAAAGAAGCGGAGAAAAATAACGCAAAAAGGACAGGCAAATATTACGCCCTCGAAAACGGAATTGGACTGACGATCATCAAGGCAGCGGGTGACTTATCTCATCCCTATTTGAGTCAACCCAAACCGGAGCTGATCCAATTTTATTTTGTGTTGGGAGGAAAGGCCAATTTTGTCTTCCCCCGCAGTGGCTATCAGCATACGGTTCCGGCAGATCACGTGATGCTGTTGTATCGGCCCAAGGATACCGAAGCCCTTGAAATTCAGCCCGAGGGAAACACTCATCTATTGGGCTTGTTCATTCACCTGCACAAACTCCATGAACTGCTGACGCATGATCTCAACGTACTTCCTTTTCTGGAGCAAGCAGGCAAAGAACAATCCTTTCACGAAGAGCGAAATCTGTCCTCTAGTTTGAGCATGGTGGTCAGTCAGATGTTCAATGAATCCTACGTTCCCAGCAACGACGTCCTCTATTACCAAGGGAAAAGCCTGGAATTGCTGAGCTTCTATTTTCACCAGGAAGAATCAGATGCCGGAGAAAAATGCCCTTTCCTGCTAGACGAATACAAAATCAACCAACTCCGACAGGCCAAACGCATTGTTCAGGAACAAATGCTACAACCACCGACCCTGAAAGAATTGGCTCGGATCATCGGACTGAATGAATACCAACTGAAGGTTGGCTTCAAAAATGTGTACGGCAAGTCGGTGTTTCAATACTTGACCGAGTACAAAATGGAATACGCGCGCAAACTGCTGGATGAACAGCACCTGCGGGTCAATGAAGTGAGCGACAAAGTAGGCTACAGCAGCCCCAGCCATTTCATCGTCGCCTTCAAGCGTCATTTCGGGGTCACCCCCAAAAAATATCTCATGGCTCTTCGATAAGACTATGTTTGAGACGCTAATTTCCTTGGAAATCTCCGATCCCAAACATGGTCTAAGTAAGCAAAGGATCACCTCAGGCTTTCATTTTCCTACCTTTTTTATCAAACAATGCAAGAATCTCCTTCAAAAGCGGTATTGCTGGTCAATCTGGGTTCGCCCAATTCCTACGAGGTCAAAGACGTCAAGCCTTATCTGGAAGAATTTCTGATGGATGAGCGGGTGATCGATCTGCCTTTGTGGTTGCGAAACCTGGTGGTGCGGGGCATCGTCCTGCGCACCCGTCCGCCTAAATCTGCGGAAGCCTACAAAAAAATCTGGTGGGACGAAGGTTCTCCCTTGATCGTCATCAGCAAACGCCTGCAGGCCAAGCTCCAAACCAAGTTGCCCGTTCCGGTGGGCTTGGGCATGCGCTACGGCGATCCTTCGATTCAAGCCGGAATCGAACAATTGCTGGAGGAACATCCCCAATTAGAAGAGGTATTGCTCATCCCTCTCTATCCACATTATGCCATGTCTTCTTATGAAACCGTGGTAGTAAAGGCAAAGGAGGTGATCCAGGCCCATTTCCCTCAGCTCAAGCTGTCCGTGCTTCCGCCTTTCTATGAAGAGGAAGCCTACATCAAGGTGTTGGCAGAGTCCATTCGTGAACACCTGCCAGAGCAAGTAGATCAACTGCTTTTTAGCTATCATGGAGTGCCAGAACGGCATATCAAAAAGGGCGATTCCACCAAAAAGCACTGCCTGAAAGTAGCAGATTGCTGCCATCAGCCGTGTCAAACCGCGCAGGAGGTCTGCTACCGACATCAAGTAGTGAGAACTTCTGAATTGGTGGCAGAATACCTGGGATTGACCAAAGATCAATTCATGGTCGCCTTCCAAAGTCGGTTGGGGCCAGATCCCTGGCTGAAGCCTTACACCGCGAAAACCATCGAAGAATTTCCTGAACATGGCGTCAAGCACCTCGCAGTTGCTTGCCCAGCCTTTGTGGCCGATTGCTTGGAGACCATCGAAGAAATCGGGATGGAGGCAAAGGAAGAATTCATGGAAGCGGGCGGAAGTTCCTTCACCATGATCCCCTGCCTCAACGACCGGGAAGCATGGGCCGACCTACTCGCTGATTACGTGAAGGCCTGGGATCAACAAAAAGCACATGCCTGATTTCCGAGCAGAATGTTTGGTTTTGGGCGGTGGAATTGCTGGCTTGACCGCAGCCTTCTCGCTGCAGGAAGCAGGGATCAAGGTCCAACTCATCGACCGGGGGCCATCAGCTGGGGGCGTCATTCGCACCATGCGTTCTCCTTCAGGGCATCACCTGGACGTTGGGGCCAATTCGGCGGCCAATCACCCTGCTCTGCTGGATCTCATTCATGCGCTCGGGCTGGAATCCAAGACCCTAACCGCTTCCCAGCATGCCGGAGTCAGGTACATCGCCAAAGCAGGCGAGTTGCACAAAGTATGGCCCAGCCCGCTCTTTCTCCTAACAACCAAGCTGCTGAATTTAGGCGGAAAACTGCGTCTCTTGAGAGAACCTTGGATTCGCTCTAGGGCTCATTCTCAGGAAAGCGTACAGGCATTTTTCACGCGCAGACTAGGCCCACAAGCTTACGAATACCTGATCAATCCGGTGATTGGCGGCATCTATGCGGGCGACCCAGGACAGTTGCACATGCATTCGGTGATGTCCAGGTTGGTGGAATGGGAATCCAGTCATGGATCTTTGTTCCAAGGCTTGCGGAAAACGGCTGGCAAAGGCCCAAAGCGAAGCATCCTTTCCTTCGAGGGCGGAATGCAGCAATTGCCCCAAACCATTGCTGATCGCCTGGGTTCAACTGGTCATTTCGGTCAGCAGATTACCTCCCTTCAGCAAAAGGGTAAGCAATGGGTGGTCCATACCCAAGAGGAAAGCGGGCAAGAACATACCTTCCTCGGAGATCAACTGATCTGGGCATTGCCCGCCCACCAGCACCCGCTGTTGCCTGACTCTCTCGCTATACTCAGTGCTCAATTGGCAAACACCCCCTTCGTTTCTATGGGCATGGTGCAGCTCGCTTTTCCGGGTGCTCCGCCCGCCTCCCTGGAACGAGGCTTTGGTTTTTTGGTACCAGAACAAGAAAGCCATCTGCTGCTAGGAGCCATTTGGAACAGCGCCGTATTCCCCCAAAATCAACCGCATAATCAGGAAGTCTGGACGCTCTTTGTGGGCGGGAGCCGTACCCCTTTTCCCGATCAGGCCACCTTCGAAGCAGCTGTACCCGAAGCGGTCCGGCAGTTTCTCACCTACGTGCCCTTTGAGGAAGCCCCCGTCTATCAACGATCCTTTTTCTGGCCACAAGCCATTCCTCAATATGATCTACAGCAACCCAAACGAGTTCAGGCCATTCAACAGCATTCGCCAGAGAATTTCCACCTGATCGGCAATACCCTTTCCGGTGTCTCCGTGGGCGATTGTATCGGACACGCCCAAGAAACCGTGAAACAGCTGCTGGCGGTACTCAGTCCACAGATGGCTTAGTGAGACTCAAAAAACAACTTGGACCTTTTCACT
>JBCCCJ010000865.1:0-3557 GCA_039033615.1 Bacteroidota bacterium | reverse complement strand
TCGCAATTTTCGAGCGAAAATTACCCACCCTGCTCCTCACTTCTAACAAATACACCCCTTCTGGGTAGCTAGTCAAGGAAAGGGGGATTTCCGTTCTCCCGGCAAAAGCAGACGCTTGCCCTTCCCACAAGAGTTTTCCAGAAATGGTGTAGAGTTGCAGACGAACCTCCGCATCTAATTCGCTGGTGAATGCGAGGGTGGCTTCTCCCTGGGTCGGGTTGGGGAATAGCGTTGCCGAGGCTCGACTTTCCCACCAGAGACTCACCATATCAGAATAGCGCTCACTGCCGTCCTGATCAACCGCTTTGACCCGATAGATATTGGTGCCAAAGCGAGGTGCAGGATCAATCGCCTGATAGGATTGAATCTCTTGGCTATATCCTGCAGCCGCTACCTCCGCAAATTTCTCGAAGGAATTCCCGTCCGTACTCCGCTCCACCTCAAAGTGGCTCACCGCTTCTTCGGAGGCGGTCAACCAACTGCACTGCACTTGCTGACGCAGGGGTTTGGCTTCGAAGCCCAGCCATTCTACTGGGAAGGTCGCAAAGGTGGCTGCCGTCCAAATGGAAAACCCATCCACTCCGCTGACTTCGATGTAATTCTGGGCCGCGTTGCGGGTAGAGAATCCCTCTGGATTCCAGGAATTTCCTCCGTCGGTGGATTTGAACATTAGCAAATCTCCTTCCGGTAAGCCATTCAATTCCTGGTCAAAATACGTCATCCGCAAGGTCGCATTCAGGCCGGTATTGTTAGCAGGGCTGATGTCAAAATAGCGTTCGATGCCACTTCCCCCGGGAAAAGAGGGAGGAAAATGCCCCCGGCGAATTTCGGTCTGTCCCAAATTAGCGGCCGAGGTCAGCAGCAAACCAAGGTTGCCGGAGTCAGCTGCAGCAGGCCCCGTATAGGTTTCCATCCGCACGACTTCTCCGCTCGGCAGGCTGCTAAACACTCGCCGGGTTTCGTTTTCATTGGTCAAATATCCACTGCTTCCCAGATCAATTTCATGGCCTTGGAGATCCAGGCTGCTTTGCTGCATCCGAAGTTGATCCACGATGACGATATCGGCATCTAACTGCGAGAGATTCAGGCTTTTGTTCAAGGTCAGGCGGTAGAGCTTGAGCGCTCCGCTTCCAGCGAGGGTGCTGGTAGATGCTGGTCCATCTCCTTCCAGTACTAGGGTACTTTGTCCGCTTTCAAAGGTGCCATCTTGTTTCAGGGAGAGATCATCCAGCACCAGCTGCACGTTTCCCTGCAGCACCATCTGCGCACCACTTTCAATTTCGAGTTGTTGTCCCAAGCATAGCTGCCATAGCAGCAGCAAACTCAGGCTTATCAGGCTGCTTTTCATAGGTAGGTAGCTTAGAAATGGAGATAGAGGTACAAAGTAGGGCGGAAAAGTACGGCGCCGGAATTGGTCAGGCCAGAGACATAGTTATCTCCTCCCCAAGTGTAGAGTTTGCCATCGGCCCAAGTGAGGCTGGGACCTATGCGATTGTCTGCGTTCCATTGGGGGAGGGAGGTCCAGGTACCTGTTTGCAGGTTATAGGCCGCATTGACTTCTTCGCCAAACACACTTTCTCCCATAACTACCAGCTCACATCCCGTCCATTCGGCTTTAGATCGCGTTTCATCATCGAAGCTATATCCGAAGATGGACCAGCTATCCGTAGCAGCATCGTAGATCGAGCCACTGGGTACTCTGAAGTAATTGAAATCAAACCCTCCCCATACGATCATCTTATCTCCAGTCCAGAAAGCTTGATGACCATTTCTGGCCCGCCCTGCGGATACAGTGGCCATAGTGCTCCAGCTATTGGTTGCTGGATTGTATTTGCCACCATTGGGGATGGGTTCGGTAGTTACATCAGTAAAGCCGCCCCAAATGATCATTTCCGTTCCGGTCCAGACCGCAGTATGATCAAAACGAACGCTCGGCGCAGCTGTCGTAGTCATTGCCGTCCAGGTACCCGTGGTAGGATTGTAGCGCTATCCATTGTTGAATTCGGTGTTGAATACATTGACACCGCCCCAGATGATCATCTCCGTACCAGTCCATACGGCAGTGTGCAAACGACGGCCAGCAGGGGCCCCCGAGATCGTCGTTGCCGTCCAAGTATCGGTTGCGATGTCATATACTCCACCTACCGAGTAAAAGCTACCTCCATTCCGTCCTCCCCAGATGATGACTTTATCTCCCGCCAAGATGGCAGTAAAATCTTCCCGAGCTGCGGGAGCACTGGTGGTGGACATAGCCGCCCAACTGTCAGTAACCGGATCATAGATGCCTCCGGTATTCGTCAGCCCACCAGCATCTTCCCCACCCCAGATCAAGAGTTTGTCTCCGATCCAAATGGCCGCATGATTTTCTCTGGGTGAAGGCACGTTGGGTCCCGCATGGTCCATATCGGTCCAGGTTGGGGTAACCTGGCCCTTGATCTCGCCAGCATAGCAGTAGCCCATTGCGGCCATCGCGGCATCATCTCTCACCGAGCGAATTTCTACCGAACCGCTGCCTCCACCGGAAGCCATGTTCATCCAACTCACGACGCCAGCTCCATCGGTGCCCAGGACCTGCCCATTGCTCCCATCCGTGTTAGGCAATTCGTACGCTTGATTCACGTTCAGGGTACCATTGATGATCAGTTCATCTGAACCGAAATCACCATGAATCAGCGGATCGCTGGTATTGCTGTTGTCGATGTAGAGTTTGTCAGAACCGGTCTCATTGTAGCCAGCTTCGTAGCCAAGAAAGATATTGCCAGAGCCGGTGGTGTTGCTATAGCCAGCCGCCTGCCCAATGGCAAGGTTGTTGGCGCCCGTTTCATTTTGGAAACCTGCATTCCGGGAAAGGAACACATTGGATCCCCCTGAAGTATTGTCAATCCCTGCTCCGCGACCAATGAAGACATTGTTCGCGCCTCCTTGGTTCACCAGTCCCGCAGAACGGCCCAGGAATACATTGGAGTGTCCATCCAAGTTGGCATTCCCTGCAGCATGACCGGAAAATACATTGCTGTGCCCGGTTTCATTGACTACACCAGCAGTTTGTCCCAGAAAGGTGTTAAAGTCCCCGGAGGTATTACTTGCTCCTGCTGCCGAACCAATGAATAGATTGGTGTTGGCGGTAAATTGGAGCAAGCCATCCCCCGAAGCATTTTGCCCCAGGGTCAATTGTTCGGTGCCAGCTACATCGAAACGAATGATGTCTTCGTCCGCACTTTCTTCTACCTGAACCTTAGTGTCTGCATCCAGGTCCTCTATTCTGGCCGGATGTCCGCCAATCAAGGCCCACCTACTGCCGTCGTAGAACATAAATTCGGAAGAGTCGGTGTCATAGACCATCAGGCCATTGGCGGGAGTGGAAATCGCAAGGCGCTCGCTGGCATCCATGCGGGGAACCAGCATCCCTTTTGAGGTGGACATGACGTCCAGCATGGCGCTGGGATCGGGACTTGCTCCGGTCTGGCTGATGCCTACCGATTGTCCAAGGGCATAGAGTGACCAGCCTGCGAATAGCAGAAAAAGAGAAAAATAACGCATGTTGGAATGAGTTTGTG
>JBCCCJ010000864.1:0-3557 GCA_039033615.1 Bacteroidota bacterium | reverse complement strand
TAGTGGTAGGAGGAAAAACGAATCATACCCTCATGATTACCGGACCGTGTTCGGTAGAATCAGAAGAACAACTCACGGCTGCTGCCGAATTCGTCAGAAGGCTGGGAATCAACGTCCTAAGAGGCGGCTGTTACAAACCACGTACTTCGCCCTATAGTTTTCAGGGACTCGGTTTGCAAGGTCTCCAGCTCCTCGCCAAGATGCGTCATCAATATGGCTTGCTGATCATCACTGAGGTCAGGGATGCGACCCATGTGGAGGAAGTCATCGAATACACCGATGTGATTCAGGTCGGTGCCAAAGCGATGTATGACCACGGCATTTTGAAAAGATGTGGAAAGTCAAATAAGCCTGTGCTATTGAAACGCGGATTTGGAAGTAGTCTTCAAGAATTTGTACAGTCTGCAGAATTCATCCTCAGTGGAGGCAATCCCAACGTCATGCTGTGCGAGCGTGGCATTCGGACTTTTGAAACCAAAACCCGTTTTACCTTGGATCTTTGTGGCGTTTCTTGGTTGAAAGAATATACCAATCTCCCCATCATCCTGGATACCAGTCATGCGATGGGGTATCGCTATGGGGTGCCAGATCTGACCAGAGCTTGTATGGCCATGGGAGTGGATGGATTGCTGATCGAAACCCACCCCAATCCTGCGGTTGCCTTATCCGATGCTGCTCAACAGCTGAACTTCGAGCAATTCGAAGCCTTGTACCAAAGCTTGCAACCCATCGCAGCGGCAGTAGGCCGGACCTTAGTCTGATCCAGAGCCAGGAAAATCCAGTTGGTTAGGAGAGGTGCTGAGAATGTTCGCTTCCGATTGACGCTTTCGCAAGGAGAAAGGCGTATCAGACTCCGCAGAACCCCACTCCTTATTGGGCTCCGGCCCTAATTCGATGGTCAGTTTTCCGCCCGCAGATAGTTGTTTGTGAGATAGCCAATTTTCGCTAAAAGAGGTTCCATTCCAGCTAGCTGATTGCACATAATAATGCTCGTCCGCCTGCTGATGTGCCTCAATGACCAGATCTTTGCCATTGGGAAGGTGAACCGTCGCTTTGTCAAATCGAGGACTGCCAAGGGCATATTCTGGCACGCCGGGGCAGACAGGATAAAAACCAAGGGTAGAAAATACGTACCAGGCGGACATCTGCCCATTGTCTTCGTCTCCACAATGCCCATCCGGTCCCGGGCCGTACAAACGATCAACCACCTGCCTGGCCCAATATTGGGTTTTCCAGGGTTGGCGGGCGTAGTTGTACAAATACACCACGTGGTGAACCGGCTGATTGCCGTGGGCGTACTGTCCCATGCCACCAGCTACCATCTCCGTCATTTCGTGGATTTCGAAGCCATAGTGCCCCACGTCGAATAGGGGAGGAGCCACAAACATGGAATCCATTTTTGCGACAAAGGGTTCTTCCCCTCCCATCAAGTCAATCAAATCAGCGATGTTATGCATCACGGACCAGGAATAATGCCACGCACTGCCTTCCGTAAATGGTCCGCCCCATTCATGCGCCACAAAATCCGGTCGCCACGCTCCATTTTTCAATTTCCCCCGCATGAACCCAACTTCCGGATCAAATACATTCCGATAATTCAAGGAGGATTTGTGGAAATAAGCTGCATCCTCGGGCTTCCCGAGCATCTCTGCCATTTCCCCCACGCAAAAGTCGCCATACGCAAATTCCAACGTCCTCGCCGTAGCTTCTCCCGCTACATCTGAAGGCACATAGCCCAATTCAAGATAATCTGGATTCCCAGTTCTGCCAGGTCCGCCAGATGGAGGAGGGGCCAGCGCATCTTTTAACATCCCGTCATAAGCAGTCTCCACATCAAAATCTTGTATCCCCTTGGCCCAGGCATCGGCGAATAAGGAGGCAGTATGAGTGCCAATCATCACGTTGCGGTAACCGGGACTCGTCCACTTAGGCAACCAACCGCCTTCTTCATAGGAATGCACCAAGGCCTGCATGATCTCAGAAGTTCGCTCCGGCCAGATCAAAGTGAAAAGCGGGTGAACCGCTCGAAAAGTGTCCCAAAATCCATTGTCCACGTACATCGGTCCCTCGTGAACCTTCCCATCATACGGGCTATAGTGAATCTGCTGACCAGCAGCATCGTATTCATGAAATTCTCGAGGAAAGGTCAAGCAGCGATATACGCCAGTATAGAAAGTGGTCATCTGCGCTTCGGTAGCTCCTTCGATCTCAATTTTACGCAACTCCTCCTCCCATAATGCCTGCCCTTCCTCTTTAACCGTTTCAAATGATTGCTCCCCGACCTCTTGTTTCAAGTTTTGCCAAGCTTGTTCATGGCTGATGAAGGAGGTAGCTACCCTGATTTCCAAGGTGAGTGGACCTTCGGTTTCAAATGTCAATTGCGCACCGATATTTTTTCCTTTGAGGCTACCCTGATCCGCAACCAAGCTGCTGTCCTGCCACAATTGGCCTTCTCCCCATGCATGGTTGAGTTCAGCCACCATATAGCAACCAAAATTCTCCGGGACCCCGCCAGAATTAATCCGACTGATTCCCTGCATCCGGTTTCCTTCCAAGAGCTCTACTTCCCCCATCGCATCGCTTGCATCCCAGAGCAATCCTGCCTCAGTCCCTTCGGGATAGGTGATTCTCATGACTGCCGCTCGATTGGTGGGGGTCAATTCTACCTGAATGCCGGATTCAGACAGTTCAAGGGAATAGTAGTTGGGGTGAAACGCTTCCCCTTCACGAAGATAAGGCACGCCCCTTTTTTCGTCTGAAAAAGCGGTTTCGCCAACAAAAGGGAAAAAGGTAAACTGGCCATAATCCGCCATCCAGGGACTCGGTTGGTGGGTGGCACGGATGCCTTGGAACACCAGCTTTTGATACTGATAAATCCAGCGAAACTCTCCACTTTGTGGGGTCCAGGCGGTCATCCCAAAGGGAACCTGAATGTTGGGATAGGTGTTTCCATTGGAGAATTTATATTCGGAGTCCGTACCAACCAGAGGATTGACGTAAGACAAATAATCCGGGCTTTGTACTTGCGTA
Organism: Bacteroidota bacterium; assembly: GCA_039033615.1. Lineage (GTDB taxonomy): Bacteria > Bacteroidota > Bacteroidia > J057 > J057 > JBCCCJ01. The sequence continues at coordinate 527 of JBCCCJ010000864.1, read as the reverse complement.
GCAGGTTGGCAACTGAAGCCTAACCAAATCAAGGCGAAGAGTAAGCGATTCATAAAAGGGCAACGTGAAATGAAGGAGTCAAGATAGAGCCTTCCGATTACCAGAACAAATTCCTGAGAACCGTGTATCTTTGATCCCAGATGATTGTTCGCACCGCCACCCCCGAAGATTTGCCAGCTCTCTTCTCCCTTTGGCTGGAGTTGATGGAAGCGCACAAGCAATATCACCGCATTTTTGAATTGAATCAAGACAACCAAGATAGCATCCGAAAAGAGCTGAAGAAGAAATTATCTGATCCGAACGCCGAGGTCTTGGTGGCGCAGGAAACGATTGAATTTCCGATTGGCGGGATGATCATCATCCGCTATTCAGAGAAACCCGAAGCGATGAAAATTCGACGGCAGGGATACATCGCAGAGACGGTGGTGAACGAGACTCATCGAGGAAAAGGAATGGGGAGTGCATTGGTATCTGCCGCTGAGACGTGGTTTCAAGACAGGAAGGTCGATCATGTCGAGTTACAAGTC
>JBCCCJ010000863.1:0-3559 GCA_039033615.1 Bacteroidota bacterium | reverse complement strand
GAAGAGGGGAAATCTAGTGCGGACTCTTCCCCACTGCTCAGATTCTTTTCCACGGAGCTTTTGTAGTCGCGCATGCGAACCACAGCGCTCCCCTGAATGCTTTTGGGGGGATTGGCGCGTAGATCGGCCATCATTTGCTGGATTTCTTCAGCGCCTTTCTTTCCGGTCTTTTTGACCGAAATCAAACCTTCGCGAAACATCCCAAACTGCACGTAGATGTCCATGAGCAAGTCGAAGAGGGTCAGGCCCTGATCTTTCACCCAGGCCACCACTTCTGCCAGCATCGCACAGGACATCACTGCGTCTTTGTCTCTCACAAAATCCCCGATCAGGTAGCCGTAGCTTTCTTCGCCTCCACCGATGAATTCTTTTTCGCCTTCGAAGCGCTTGAGAATCTCCGCAATGTATTTGAATCCAGTGAGGGTGTTATAGGTCTCGACATCGAAAGCCGCCGCCATTTTGTCCAGCAGATCAGTGGTTACGATGGTCTTGGCGATGTACTGCTTGCCATTCAGCTTGCCTTTTTCCTGCCAAGCTTTCAGCAAATAGTAGATCATACAGGTAGCGGCTTGGTTGCCGTTGAGCAATTGCCACTCCCCGTGATGATTTTTCACACCGATGCCTACGCGATCCGCATCAGGATCGGTGCCCATCACCAAATCTGCGTCTAGGTCCTGCGCCATTTGGAGCGCTTGACTCATGGCTTCGGATTCTTCCGGGTTAGGGTACACCACCGTGGGGAAATTGCCATCGGGGGTGGCCTGAGCTTCTACTACCTGCGCGTTGGTGAAGCCCAATTTTTCCAGGATGCGGGGCACCATGGTGATCCCGGTTCCGTGGATAGGAGAGAAGACAATTTTGAGGTCTTTTTGGTTGGCGATGGCCTCGGGAGACACCACGTTGGTGGCGACTTTTTCCAGGTATGGCTCATCAATGACCGCAGAAATCCGCTCGATCAACGCCTCATTGGCTTCGAATTTCACTTCGTCTGGGCTGCTGATCTTTTGCACTTCCGCCACGATGTTTTTGTCATGAGGAGGCGTTACTTGTCCGCCATCGTCCCAGTAGGCTTTGTAGCCGTTGTATTCTTTGGGGTTGTGGGAAGCGGTGAGTACAACCCCTCCTTTGCAGCCCAGATGCCGGATGGCAAAGGACAATTCTGGCGTGGGGCGCAATTCTTCGAAGAGATATACTTTGATGCCGTTGGCGGAGAAGACTGCGGCGGTGATTTCACCAAAAAATTGGCTGTTGTTTCGGCTGTCATAAGCGATGGCCACTTTGACTTCCTCTCCGGCAAAGGCCTGATTGAGGTAGTTGGCGTAGCCTTGGGTCGCCATCCCGATGGTGTATTGATTCACCCGATTCGAACCAATCCCCATGATACCGCGAAGGCCTCCGTTACCAAATTCCAGGTCCTTGTAAAAGGCATTTACGATTTCGTCTGGGTTGTCAGAAGTCAGCATGCGGTTGATGTCCGCTTTGGCTTCTTCGTTGATGTTGCTGTTGAGCCAGGAGGTTGCTTTTGCTTGAATGGCAGGATCAATGGCGATCATGTAACTATTGCTTGTAGAGTGAATGAATCTAATGGGAATATTTCGAAGGTCGGTTTAATCACAAAACTACGGGAAAAACTCTGCTTATGAAATGATTGAACGGAAGAAAAGACCTTGCCGTAGGAACAAGTTTCGCACCAGTTCTCTCCCCAGAATACCGGAAAGGGAAGATCCCAGCCTTTTTTCTGAGTCTCTTCAGATCCAAATATTCTCTCTATTCACAAGAAGATCGCTTGCAGGACGTTGATTCTACCAACTCTTAATGCAATGTTAATTCCGACTGAAAAGGAATGCTTTGACGCGAAATGCGGTCCAACTTCTATATCTTTGGCTATGCAGAAATTCTTTGGTTGCTGGTACATCAGCGGTATGTTGTTGGGGTGCTTCTTGCTACCCCCCCTTTTTGGCTCAGCTCAATCCTACACTGAGCTTCTTGCTGGTCAGCGGATTGGCGTCTATTTCAGTGGGCAAGGGTTCAGCTTTTCTGACCAACACCGAATCTCTATCGGACAATTCATTCAGGTGGACAATACTGAAGCATGGCAAGGCAGGCTCAAATCGGAATTTTTGGTGCAATTGGGGTGGTTGTTCAGCGAACAATTGCAATATGTCGCCAAAGCTGACACCGTACTTTTTTTGAATGCAGATCCAAAATTGGGCCAAGTGATGCAGGAAAAATACCTGGTAGAAAGCCAGAAATTCCGGGGCAATCCGCCAGAACTTGCTCATTTGGATTGGATCATCGTGGTCAATCCGATGAATATCGGCACCCGGATTCACAAATCCGTTTTCATTCGCTCCAACCGGATGATCTCCGAACGCGTTCCTGTTTCTGTGGGGAACATGACCATTGCCCTCCACGATCCCGAGCGATTAGGGGAAGAAAAATATTTCGAAGTGTGCTTCGACAAACAGAAAAGCAAGCCGCCTACCTCCACCTTTGACTTTCATCGCAGTGACTCTCCTTTCGGACGTTTCCTCAGCCATTGGTACTCTCAGTGGTGGGAACAGATGCGGGGAGAAGCGGGATTGTGTGAGGAGTGAAATTGGGAGATCATTTCATTGAGAGAAGACAGAAGTCAGACCGGGCTCCTGTCAGAGACATGCCTTTCTGACAGGACCATTGTTGGGCCGCTCTGACTTCTGACAACGAAGTGCTCTGACTTCTTCTATCAATCCTCCAACTTCTTCCACCAATTCGTCCAAAGGACATAGGAAGTGATCGCAATGATCACGAGGCTGCCCCATACGGTGGGCCAATTGCGGATCATGATGGCGATCGGCGCGACGACCAAGGCCATTTGCCAGACGATTCCCACGAGGACATTGATGCTGTCTCGCCCAAAGGAGCGATTCGGCTGGAAGGAGGGATCTTCGGCCAGCACTTTTTGTTTGATCGGTTCCCAAAAGCCCCAGGGCCTGGTTTTGCGGTAGAATGCTTTGAGGGTTTCGTCATCTTCTGGTTGCGTGAGTAAGGTACCCAAAATCGCTCCCAGACCGGACATCAACATCAGAAGAGGGAATTGTTCGATAGCGAGTAAATCCCACTGCAAGGCATCCATCAGGCTGGGCAGAATGGCTACCCCGATCATGCCAGAGGCCATGCCCCAGAAAAAGCCATAGCCATTGAATCGCCACCAAATCCACTTCAATACATTCGAAGCGACATAACTCCCATATAGCAAGCCGACAATCCAATCCGTACGGCTTTGGATGTTGCCACCGAAGAAGCCAAAGACCAAGCCTACAATCACCAGGGAAAAGGAGACTACATATCCCAGGCGTACATAGCTTTTCGCGGGAGCCTGATCGTTGACATAGCGTTTGTAAATGTCATTGACCACATAGGCGGAACCAGCGTTGATGAAGGCCGCGAAAGTGGACATAAAAGCGGCTAGCAAACCGGCTAGCAACAGCCCCTTGAAACCAACGGTCACGTATTCATTGACCGCAAAGGGCAGGACTTCTTCAAAATCCAAGTATTCTTTGCCCGCTTCATTGACCCG
>JBCCCJ010000862.1:0-3562 GCA_039033615.1 Bacteroidota bacterium | reverse complement strand
GGCGCCTTGGGCGTATTCATTTACTATCTCCGCTGCACCCTGCACATGTTGCGCCACGGCGAATACGACTTGATCCATGTCCACAAGACGGATGCGGCTTTTTTTGTGCCCATGTTGACCAAGAAATTCAAGGTCATCGCGACTTCCCACGAAGCTCCCTATCGTCGGGACAAGTGGAATGGAATCGCCAAGCGGTATTTCCATTGGATGGAGCGCGTCTTCATGAAGTCTGATGCCAAGTTGACCTCCATTTCCAAGCCCCTTTCAGCTTATTACCTAGAAAAATACAGCAAGGAAGTACAATACATCCCCAACGGCGTGGAGATCACCACGACTGATGACTACGATTATGATGGTGCCGATCAGGTACTGGCGGATTGGCAGGTAGAAGGAGAATTCCTCTTCTTTGCGGCCCGTCGGATCATGGGCACCAAAGGAGCGCACACCATGCTAGAGGGCCTCCAAAAAATCAACTATCAAGGCACGGTCGTCATCGCTGGCGACCTCTCTCAGTTGCCCAACTATACCAAGAAGATTCAGGAACTCTCCAAGGGCTTGAATGTGAAATTCATCGGCTATGTCGCTGGAAAGGCCATCCTGATGGCCATGGTAGATCGCGCCAAATACTTCATCTTCCCTTCCGAAACCGAAGGCATGTCCATCATGCTGCTGGAAGTGGGCAGCGTCGGTACGCCTCTGGTGTGTAGCGATATCCCTGAAAATACTGCCGTATTCGACGATCATGAAGTGCTGTATTTCCGCAACAAAGACGTCAATGATCTGGCCGAAAAAATGGAATGGGCCTTCGCCAATGAGTCACAGATGGACGAGAAGGCGGCCAACGCCCAGCGTCGGGTGATCGAAGAATACGACCGGGCGGTCATCGTCGAAAACTACATCGACCTGTACGACAATATGTTGCCCACGGTAGGACTACAAAATTAATTTTTTTCCCGGCCTCGTGCCGGGAGCTTTTCTATCCCAATTTTGACAAACGTCTAGCTTAACTATGCTATTCAATTCTTTTGAGTTTGCCTTATTCCTGCCATTGATCTTCTTCCTGTATTGGTTTGTCTTCAAATCAAACCTGAAGATGCAGAATGCGCTGATTGTCCTGGCTAGCTACGTCTTTTACGGCTGGTGGGACTGGCGCTTTCTGGGACTAATTTTTGCGAGTTCGGTGGCCGATTTCATCATCGGACAGCGACTATTCGACAGTGATAAAGAGAAAACCCGAAAATTCTACCTGATCCTCAGCTTGTCGATCAACTTGGGAATTCTCGGCTTTTTCAAATACTACAATTTCTTTGTGGACAGTGCGGTGGAAGCCTTCAGCATATTTGGCTTACAAATGCACGCCAGTACGCTGCAAATCATCCTCCCGGTCGGGATCAGTTTCTATACGTTCCAGACCCTGAGTTATACCATCGACATCTTCCGAAAACAACTGGAGCCCACACGGGACCCGATTGCCTTTTTCGCCTTTGTGAGTTTCTTCCCGCAATTGGTGGCGGGGCCGATCGAACGGGCGGTGAATCTCTTGCCGCAGTTCCACGTTACCCGCAAATTTGAACTGGCGAAAGCCAAGGACGGCATTCGCCAAATCTTCTGGGGTTTGTTCAAAAAGATCGTGATCGCCGATACCTGCGCGACCAACGTCAACATCATCTTTGAGAACAGTGAGACGATGAGCGGCAGTGCGCTGCTCTTGGGAGCCTTCTTATTTGCCTTCCAGATCTACGGAGACTTCTCTGGCTATTCCGACATCGCCATTGGTACGGCCCGCTTATTTGGCTTTGGTCTGATGCAAAACTTCGCCACGCCCTACTTTGCCCGGGACATCGGGGAATTCTGGCGACGCTGGCACATCTCGCTTTCGACTTGGTTCCGCGACTACATCTACATTCCGATGGGCGGAAGTCGAGTGAGCAAATATCGAAGGTTCTGGAACATCATTGTCACCTTCACGGTCAGTGGATTCTGGCACGGGGCAAACTGGACCTACGTGATCTGGGGCTTCCTCAATGGCTTGTACTACATGCCGATCATGTTGTTTGACAAGAACAAGAAGAAAAAAACCAGTGTGGTGGCAGAAGGAAAATTGATTCCCAACCTCCGCGAAATTTTCCAGGTGGGCACCACCTTCTTCCTGACCTTGATCGCCTGGGTATTCTTCCGGGCCACCGATGTGCGACATGCCTTCAACTACATCGCGGAGATCTTCTCTCTGAGCTTGTTTACCAGTCCAGCGGCGAGTATGAAAGGCTACGCCATGAAGGAATCGGTGATCTACGCTGTGTTGGGGATTCTCACGCTACTGACCATTGAGTGGTTCCAGCGCGGCAAGAAACATGGCCTGGAATTTGTCAATCAACGTCCGATGGTATGGCGCTGGACAGCGTACACCGCGATGCTCGCCATCATCATCTTGTTCCGTCGTACAGGTGAAAACCTCGATTTCATCTACTTCCAATTCTAATTTTGCCCATCCTCTCATAACTGAATACAGTTTTTGTCATGGTTCGAGACATCACTCACATCCTCGCCAAATGCCTGATCTTCGCGATCCCTTTTGTGCCGCTGAATGTGTACCTGTACTACAGCAGTCCTTTCTTTGAAAAGCAACAGGACTACCACGCGACCATCGAGGGATTCTTTGATGGGACCGAAGTCAATACGCTGATCATTGGGGATTCCCACCCGGGAACCATCACCAATGACATGCTGAATGACCATACCTACAACCTCGCGTTTGGGGGAGACGGCTTGAAGGAAAACTACCTCAAGCTCAAGTATGTCCTGGAGCGCTCCAACTCTGTGAAGACGCTCTTTCTGACTGCCGATGCCCAAATGTTCGGGGCACGCCGGGTGCAATCCTCCAACAATTCCTTCCTGAACAAATACGTATTTCAGACCGGGGAATTTGACGTGTATGGGAAAAGTGCCTCTTCGGTAGCCGCGGACATGATCCCCCTCTTCAACGATAGCTACATCGAATACCTCAACAAATCCATCCAGGACAATCTTTCTGGCCACATTGCCCAGCGGGATCTCTACCAGCAATTGCGAGCGGATCACAGCATGTGGGCCCGCGAATTCAACGATGCCCAGCGGATCGAAATGGCTGAGAAAACCGGGGTCAGCGACCACCGGGGAGTCTTGAATGACAGCATTCAGGTCGAATATTATCAGAAGATCTTTGATCTTTGTCAGTCGCATGAGGTCGAGGTCATCGGGGTCAAATATCCCGCGATGCAGGAATACCTGGCAGGCTTGCCTACGGAGAAACAACAAGACCTAGACAGCTTGTTCAACACCCTGGACTTTCAGGCGATGTTGGACTATCGGAATTTTTCTCAGGATCCGACCCTGTTTAAGAACGAAGACCACGTCAATGATGACGGTGCGATCTTGATGATCAAAGAAATGGAGGCCGCCACCGGTTTGAATTTGGGCCGCAACCTTGCAATGAACGAAGAAAAGATGCAAACTTTGCCCGTCGTTCAGTAAGTAGCGCTCAAAAAATAACTTGGGCCATTTCACTTGTTCTTTCTTCCCAGTT
>JBCCCJ010000861.1:0-3566 GCA_039033615.1 Bacteroidota bacterium | reverse complement strand
GGCGCATTCGCGGCGCGGCGGTAGGTCGCCTCCGTTCTTATCGTATCCTGGAAAGCAAAATCCCATCGGGATGATGGCCAAATATCGGGGATCATAAAATATCTCCCGATCCATCGCCAACCAGTCCCGCAAGCGATCCCCACTAGGGTCATTCCAGGGGATGCCCGTGGCGTGTACTTTGGTGCCGGGCGCTTGCCCCACCAACGCGATGCGAGATTCTGTGCTTGCTTCCAGGACAGGCCGTGGACCCAATGGCAGATGAGCCTCGCAATGGCGGCAAGCTCGAATTTCGGTCAGAAGGGTTTGAAGTTTGGTTTCCTTGGCACTCATGCCAATTCCGCTTCTCGTTTACGTGTTACCGAAGCACAAATCAAAATGCTGATCTCATACAAGGCAGTAAGCGGAATGAAAATCAGGATTTGGGTGATCCAATCGGGAGGGGTAATGATGGCTGCCAGAATCAACAAAACCACGATGGCGTGGCGACGATAGGCTCGCATCACCTGAGGGGTCAATACGCCCATTCTCGCCAAATAAAACACCAGAATGGGCATCTCAAAGATCAACCCACCTCCCATCACGATTTGGGTGACCATGGAAATGTAATCTCCAATCCGCCACTGATTTTCGATGGTTTCATACAGTTTGAAGTTGGCGAAAAACTGCATCGCAAAAGGGGTGATGATGTAGTAGGCAAAAGAGATCCCTAAAAAGAAGAGAAAACTCATCACGAAGACATTGCCCCGTAACCCTCGACGTTCATTTTTGTGGAGTCCAGGCTTGATGAATATCCAGATCTCCCAGAGGACATAGGGAAAGGTCACAATGAAGCCACCAATCACAGAAATGCCCAAGGCTTTCAGAAATTGTTCTGCCGGTTTGATCGCCTGCATATCTACTTGGGTTGCAGTTTCGATCCCTCTGAATTCATTGATCAAACGATTGAGCCAAAAGTCCGGCTCTAACGGAGCCAACACAATGTGCTCCATGATCCATTGCATATTGCCAAAGATCACTACGGCCATAATGACAATGGCTACTACCGCACGGATTAAGTGCCAGCGCAATTCTTCCAGGTGATCCAGGAAAGACATTTCCTTTTCCTCCCCCTTGGCTGGCTTGGGTTGCTGGCCGTTCCGCAAATCCTTGAGTCTAGTGATCGCTCCCACAATATGGTTATTTTGGCAAGTTCATCAACGGGCATCTTTCGCCCTTTCCCCAATTTACTAAATCAAAAGGAAATGGTGATCAATTTGAAATCATTTTGACTGGGGTTCCCCCTGCCAATCAGGACCATTTCAAAATTGCTGACCATCCCCGAACGAGACGGGAAGAAGAGATACTTTGCCGCTTCGTTAGAAGCCAACATCTTGTCTTTGCGTCGCCCATTTGCCAACTCTACCGAAGTACACATCAACTGCCCGGCCGCGCCTCTTTCGGTGAGATACACCACCCGCAATTTGTCTCTGGCTACTCCCGCCACATAGGACATAAAGGCATCCGAATTGGTATCGCGCTGGCGCTTTTTGATGATTTTGCTCCAGGCAATTTCCCCTGTAGAGAGTCGAACCCCCAAACAACCCACGTCATAGAAGTACAGTTTCTTGCGGGTGGTATAATGCTCCTCAAACAACAGAATCGCTTGATCTTTGGCCATGATGAGGCGGGAAAGACTGAAATTGGCCCCTTCTTGCTGGTAGCTCCGCACCCAATTTTCCGGCATTGGCTGAAAGACATCCATGATGACCTCCCAGGAATCTTTTTGGGTTTCACTTGGCGCGTAGTGTTTCAGGAACATTTCAGCCCAAATTTCCGGTTCTTCTTCTTTGCCCAACTTCATACCATTCCGAATGCCAATGCCGCCATTTCGGACCAATACGCCGGTTACCACCACTCCTCCATCTCTCAATAGCTGGAAGTGCGCATGCTTCAACATGCCGACCGAACTAATCGGTATGACTTCGGTCTGATAAGCGTCTTTCTCGTGGTCTAGCTTGACCAACATCAGCGGCTTGGGCTCTCGATCGGGGAGTTCGGTTCCTGCATACTTCAGCAGGAAGAACGGATTGCCTTCATCGTCGATTTGAGCTTCGACCAAGCGGTATTTTTCCTCCCAATACGGAATTTCCAGGTCTTTTTCCCAGATGGCTTTTCCATTGCTGTTCCAGGCCGTAGCATATACGCTCTTGTCATCATATCCCAACCACAACATCGCTCTGCCTCTCAGAGAAACACACGTTGTATCCTTGAAATTTTTCCGAGGGCGGCGGGTGTAATTAGAGATGGGCACCGGTTCATCCCCCTTTGGCACCCCATCCACGTCAAAAAACCTTCCTACGCGTTGAATGAGGCGGCTATCTTCCTGGTACTGTCTGCCAATTACCACCAGGGCTTTTTCCAGCCGAAGCAAGTTGTCCACCCGAATGCCTTCGAAGCCCTCATTGGTGATCGGCTTGAACCAATGCTCTACATAGTTCCGGGTGCCATAGCTTTCCAAGTAGTGATTCGCAGTTCTGCGCCCTTGCTTTTCGGCGGCCCAATATTCCAAAAAGGCAAACTGCCCGGTTTTCCCCGGAACGACCTTCAGGGGATATCCTTCTTCAAAAACACTATATCCTTCTACAGGGAAGGTTTGTTCAGTGGAGATGTATTGTCCGAATAAGGACTGCAAGGGGAAAATCAGGCTCCCCACCAAAACTGCTCGAATCAGAAGCTTCATACTTTTTTTCTGTAAAACGCGTAAGAGCAGGTTTCGTTACCACTGGAACATGGGGAAAGCTCCCATGAATTCATTTACTTCTTCCTTTACCGATTGAATCACCGCTTCAGAAGTAGGATTCATCAACACCTGATCAATGAATGCTGCTACTCGATCCATATCTGCTGCGCTGAGTCCACGGGTGGTCAAAGCAGCAGTTCCCAGGCGAATCCCGCTGGTCACCATCGGGCTCCGGGTATCGAAAGGCACCATGTTTTTGTTGATGGTGATGTCCGCACGTACGAGGGAATCTTCCGCAATTTTCCCCGTAAGTTCCCCGTCTTTGGCTCGCAGGTCAATCAACATCAGGTGATTCTCTGTGCCGCCGGAAATGATTTTATATCCCCGGTCCGTCATTCCTTTGGCGAGGGCCTGGGCGTTGTCGATCACGCGCTGGCAGTAGGTAGCAAACTCAGGACGCAGGGCTTCTCCGAACGCAACGCCTTTGGCTGCGATCACATGCATCAATGGTCCTCCCTGGGTTCCGGGAAATACTGCACTGTCCAGAATGGATCCCATGGAGCGGACGGTTCCTTTTCGAGTAGCGATTCCCAGTGGATTAGGGCCATTTTTCCCAACCAGGATCATGCCCCCGCGACTGCCCCGCAGGGTTTTATGAGTGGTAGTGGTCACCAGATCGCAATATTCCAGCGGGTTGTTGAGAAATCCCCTAGCAATCAAGCCCGCAGGCAAGAACTGAATCGATCGACAGCTGATGAATTGAAGATGCGGGTGAGGGAGCACCTGGTGAACCTGCTCAACGCCAGCGGCCTCCGTGTCGGCCTGCCCAAGAGCCCCTCGGTAAGAG
>JBCCCJ010000860.1:0-3566 GCA_039033615.1 Bacteroidota bacterium | reverse complement strand
CTTGAAAAATAACTTCCTCTTTTCGCGTAGATATTTCTTTCCAGATCAAGGAAGAAAAACCGAATTTGGCGGGCCAAATGAGGCTTTTTTTGACGATGAGATGGGAAGAAAGAACGAGTGAAAAGGTCCAAGTTATTTTTTGAGTATCCCTAAGTGAGACTTCGGCAAGCGAGTATCTCTCCCTGTCTTCAATGACCACCTCCATTCCTCCAACGTTGCAAGTCTCCCCATGTTACGAAAAAAAGCCCTTCTTCGGGTAGAAGAAGGGCAAAAGGATCAGAGCGTTTCAGCCATTCTTGGCCGAGACTGAGCATTGAGTCTTAGGCTTGTACGCCTTTGAAGTTGAGGGTCAAAGTGAACTCGTCGTAGATGGTCTTGTCGCCGAGGTTATCGAAGAAAGAACCGGAACCATAACGTACGTCGAAGTCGGTACGGTCCAAGGTGATTTCGGCGGTTCCGTTGGCGGAAGTACCTTCCTGAGTTACGTTCGCATTGAAACGGATTTCTTTGGTGATTCCTTTGACAGTGATGTCGCCAATCAGTTTGTACTCACCGACTTTGCCACGAGACACGACTTTGGTGATCACAAAAGAAGCTTCTGGATGGGCTTCTACCCCGAAGAAATCAGGAGACTTCAAGTGGCCTACCAATTTTCCATTGGTGCCGGGATCTTCGATATCAGTTACGGTCAGGCTGGTCATGTCAACGGTGAAGTTTCCTCCGGTCAATACGCCTTCGGAGAATTCAAACGCGCCGGACTTGAGGCTCAGGTTACCTGTGTGAAAGCCGGTAACTTTTTCTCCTTTCCACTCGACGGTACTCTCAGAGACGTCGGCAGTATAGGTAACAACTTTGGTAGTGGTGAAGCTGAACGCTACGATAGCGATCAAGGCAGCGAACATGGCTTGGAAACGCATAGGTTTGATTGTTTTGGTGTGAAACATGATGGTTGTTGATTTGAATGCAAACCTCCGATGAAAGGAGGGTGGTAAGTGTCTGACGGGAGACAAAACAATGTTTAAACATCGAGTCTTCCATTTTGTTTTCGCTCAAGCTGTTTTTTTATCCTCCGAAAGCGGAAAAAGGTCTCTTCAACCGGAAATCCATCGGCCTGTCAGGCAGCAGACCAACAACCATTGGGGGAGAAAGTAGTTTCACGTTGAGATTATCCATTCATCCACCTGATTTCCTTTCTGCCATGAACCGAATTTCCTTGATCAAACCTGTTGCTTCTTTCCTGCTATTCATTGGATTAATCGGCTCTTCCTTTCAGCTTTCTGCCCAAGAAGCCAAACGCTATTTGCTGTTGGAACACTTTACCAACACCCGCTGTGGCATTTGCTCTTTCCGGAATCCTGCCTTCTACGAAACCATTGCCGAGCACCTGCCGGACATTCACCACATTTCCTACCACCCGGAAATTCCCTACAATGATTGTGTGCTGTATCTACACAACCCTGCTCAGAATACCCATCGAAAAAATGTCTACAACGTCCCCGGAACGCCCTGGATGCAATTGTGGGGCAAAAAGGTGAACAACTCCTCTACCCTACTTCCAGAAAATGCGCTACAGCAAGCGCTGAGTCAAACCAGTCCCTGGGAGATTTTGGTCAGCGAGGAACTAGCCGGTGCAGGCCGTTCGGTCAATATCGAGGTCAAATCCGTTGGCGCGGTTTCTGATACCGGGGACATCCGACTCTTTGCTGACGTGGTAGAAAAAACGGTGAACTACAACGCACCAAATGGCGAGAACGAGCACCATGATGTATTCCGCTTGATGTTGCCGGATTCTGAAGGAGAAATGTTTCAACCCGCTGCGGAAGGCGGGAGCATGAATTTCACCTACCAATACGACTTCAACCCCGATTGGGACTTGACGCAGATTTATGTGATTGCCTTCGTCCAAGAAATGAACAGCCTGGCCGTATATAACTCTGGCTCTTCGCTTGATCCTGACGTTTCCACCAGCCGGAATGAGGCCCTGGATCCGAGCATCGCGGTGTTTCCCAATCCCGCCACTGATCAACTCATCATCCACTGGGGTGATGCCCAGCAACCAGATCAATTGCAATTGCTTTCTCCGCTGGGGCAGGTGGTCGCCGATGTGCCACTCCATCAACTGGGCAGCAATGAGACCTCTTTGTCCGTGGCTGAATTTCCCGCAGGATTGTATACCCTACTACTCGTCCAAGGGGATCGTCTGGGCCATCGTAGTGTGTTGATTCGGTAATCATGCTCCTCAATCAACTGACCATCCCGTCCCAGGATCTTCACCAAGCCATCCCTTTCTATGAAACCCTCGGATTTCAACTGATCGTGGATTCCCGGCCGCGCTACGTGAGATTTCTGGCACCGGATGGTCAGGCTACTTTTTCCATTCATCGTGTGGACCAACCTATTCAGCAACCTGGGGTTCACATCTACTTCGAATGTGAAGAGTTAGACAAACAGGTAGCACGCCTGGAAGCCAAAGGCATTGTCTTTCTGACTCAGCCTACCGATCAATCCTGGCTATGGCGAGAAGCCCATCTGGAAGATCCGGATGGCAACCATCTGACTTTGTACCAAGCCGGTGGCAATCGGATCAATCCTCCCTGGCGTGTCTAGAAAAGTGAGCTTTCCTTACGCAATCATTACCCCTGGTCGATTCAAAATGGGCACTGTGGTGAAGTGATCCTTTTGGATGCTGTCTGACACAAACGTGAACTTCCGGTCGTAGAGGAAATTGTCGAAGCTAAAGCTGAGCCAATATTCGTTGTTGAGGCCAAAGACCTTGGTCTGGATTTGCTCGACCTGCTGATAAGAACTCCCCTCGACCTGATCGAAGAAATGCCGCAGGACCGAGGTCTTGACTTCTTCCCCGTCCAATTCTCCATAACCTTTGGAAGCAATGAGGACATTTTTGATCGGGTCAGGTTTGAGGTTGATCACAAATACTTCCCACAACTCCCCTTCCGGATCGGTCAGTTTTGGCGCAATCGCGACAAACACATCTTCTACTTTTTTAACGGGAATATCTTTTTTCATTGCGGCAAAAATACAAAAAAACCGAAAGCCATCATCTGACTTTCGGGAAAAGAAGTGGGTTTGGGTTTGGACCAATATAATTCCTCAGAAGCCCTGAGGAAGGATTTTCATGAAGCCAGAAAAGCCCCAGGTTTTCGTGAAGTAGGGAATGACCTCTTCCTTCAGATAGCCTTCCTGATCCTGGCGGTACAAGCCGGACATGACTTTGTAGTAGCCATTTTCATACATCACCAACACGCCATAAGCAGGAATGTTCGCGATCTTCTGGAAGCGGCTCATATTGGGTTGCTGGAAAGCGCCAAGTTGAATCGAATAGACAAGCGGCACGCCATCTTCATTCACCAGTTGCGCTGCCCCCTGTTCAATGTAGGCGAAATCATAGCCTTTCGCCTGCACCTCCGCTAAGACCTGATTCGCAGTGGTTTCACCCAAGAAGGGTCCCAAAAAGACCGGCAATTCCGCCTGAGAACGGCTTGGCCCCTGAACAATGGGTTTTTCCGCCAGCGAAAAAGTCCGCAAAAAGCCCAGATGCGCCACGT
>JBCCCJ010000859.1:0-3567 GCA_039033615.1 Bacteroidota bacterium | reverse complement strand
CCGATGAAAGATCAACAACGCATCTTGTCCTTCTTCATTCCACAGACCGAATATGAACTCGGTCCGGTGGACATCACCGCTAGATTGTACCAGCAAGTCCCCAAAGACGAAGTGGAACTCATCAAGTACACCATGGCTACCCCTGCCGAAAAAGGTGTGTATTATACGGTGGTTTTCCTGCACAAGGAAGTGCAGAAACAAGGTTCCATGGGCTTCAAAGGAGCCTGAAACAATTCCCTCATGCGACTCCCTACTGCTACGATTTGGTTTGGCCTTTTGGCCGCCGTTTCTTTTTTGGCCTGTACTTCCATGCCTGCTTCTTCTGAATCGACTCCCCCTCACGTCCAGCTCCTCCAAACCGGAGACACCGTGGATGTGATCATCGGTGGGCAATTGTTCACCCGCTACCAACAACCCGCCGAGGTCAAAAAGCCCGTCCTCTATCCGGTCCACAGTCCGGGCGGCCAACGCATCAGTCGGGGCTATCCGCCTCAGGTAGGGGAGCGAGTCGATCATCCCCACCATGTCGGGATCTGGTTCAACCACGGCAAAGTGAATGGCCTGGATTTCTGGAATCACTCCGCCAAAGTCAAACCCGAGCGAAAAGATCGCTATGGCACCATCTTGCATCAGCGCTTTGTGGAGGTGAAAAGTGGAAATGATATGGGAAAGCTGGTGGTAGAATCAGTCTGGAAAGCGCCAGCGGGAATCGAATTGCTCAAAGAGACCACCACCTATCTCTTCTGGGGCGATGGACAAGCCTTTGGAGTCGAACGCCAAACCACTCTGCAAGCCTTGGCCGATACGGTGCACTTCGAAGACAACAAAGAAGGCATGTTTGCCATTCGTCTGACTCGAAGCATGGAGTTAGCGGCTACCAAACCCGTCAAAGTTGCTGGCCCTAAGGGAGAAGTGATGGAAACGGAAGACAACTCTCTTCCGAAAGGGAATTACCGCAACGCCGCTGGCTTGACCGGAGGGGACGTCTGGGGCACCCGAGGTCCCTGGGTCTGTCTGGACGGAGAAGCAGAAGGCACCGAAGTTGCCGTGGCCATTTTTGATCATCCGGCCAATCCTGGCGCACCCGCTTCCTGGCATGCGCGCGGGTATGGCCTCTTCTCGGTCAACAACCTCGGTCGTCGCGCTTACAACAAAGAGCTAGAAGCCTTTGATGTCTCGTTGTCGCCTGGGGAAAGTATGCGCTTTCAGCATCGCTTGGTGGTTTATCAAGGGCATCCAGAGGAGGAGGTGTTACGGATGGAACATGAATCTTTTTCAGGGAAATGAATTGGCCTCTGCAAGTGTACTCCGTGAGGCTGATCTTGCGCGGCGATAAGGATGGGAGCAATTGTTTGAGTCGCGCGGAGGCGGGAGCCGAAGCGGGACGAGTGCGGACAGCCTGACTCCGCAGCCGCTGATTTGGCGGCGAAGGAGGATCGCCCATATCCAAGTTTCCCTATTAGGAATTTTCCGCCCATTTCCGGAATCTTGTAAGATGAACAAAGTACTCACGCTCGCGAAACGGCCCATCGGATTGCCCGGGGCCGATACCTGGACCTTGTCAGAACAAGCCATTCCAGAAATTGGGCCGGGACAGGCTCTCGTCAAAAACCACTACATCTCTCTCGATCCGGCCATGCGTGGCTGGATGAATGATCAGCGATCTTATATTCCTCCGGTGCAGATCGGGGACGTGATGCGCGCTGGAACGGTGGGTGAAGTCATTGCCTCCAACCATGAAGCCTGGCCAGTAGGTAGCTATTTGTCTGGTTGGGGGGGCGTACAGCAATACACCGTAGCGTAAGGCAAAGGTTGGGTACAAGTCTATCCGGAATTGGCCCCTATGGAGACCTTCATCGGGACGCTGGGGATGCCCGGGATGACCGCCTACTTTGGGATTTTAGAAGTGGGACAGATCAAGGAGGGAGAAACGGTCTTGGTGTCAGGCGCGGCTGGAGCAGTAGGAAGTGTGGTCGGGCAGATCGCCAAAATCAAGGGCTGCAAAGTGATCGGCATCGCTGGAGGACCAGAGAAATGTCAATATCTGGTGGAGGAATTGGGCTTTGATGGGGCGATTGATTACAAAAATGAATCGGTGAAGCGAGGCATTCGTAAACATCTACCGGAAGGCATCGACGTGTATTTTGACAATGTCGGCGGGGAAATCCTGGACGCGGCTTTGACCCAGATTCGTCGCCATGCGCGCATCGTGATTTGTGGGGCCATTTCTCAATACAACAACACCGAAGCGATCAAAGGGCCTTCGAATTATCTTTCTTTGCTGGTGAACCGGGGCCGCATGGAAGGCATGGTGGTGATGGACTACGCCAAAGGCTTCAAAGGGGCGGCGATGGAAATGGCGCAGTGGATGCAAACGGGTCAGCTCAAAAGCAAGGAGGATGTCTACGACGGCATCGAGAACTTCTACGATACCTTTTTGCGTCTCTTTTCGGGAGAAAAGAAAGGAAAGCTCGTGCTGAAGGTACTGGAAGAATAGGCTCATCTTAGAATTGTAAGATCACACCACTGGACAAAAGTCCAAATTGCTATTCCTTGCGTAGCTTTCACTACCACGGCGGGTTGGACACGAAGCCCGAGGTGTTGGGGCGGCATCGAGCGTTGCATGGGGCTTCGACGATTTTTTGCTTACTTTTTTGACGTCAAAAAAGTAAGTCCCGCTGAAGGCGACGATATGTTTGGACAACATAAAATCAATAGGAATTCAAGAAATGTACTGAAATATGGTCTAGAGAAACAAAGGCTAGAAGAATCATTCTTCTGGCCTTTGTCTTATTCTGAAAAACTCGGATTAGTTTCGATACACCGATAGATATTCGACTTGGGTAGGAGTTCTCAATTGGAGGAGGTATTTGCCTGCTGGATAGGTAGATAGATCTAGTTGGGTGTTTCTTTGGATAGGGGAGAAGTGATGTGTTGCTAACACTTGGCCCTGAAGAGTGAGGACTTGTACGTCTAGGTTTTCTGAGCTCTCCCAGCTAAGGTTAACCCAATTGCTGGTGGGATTGGGATAGCAGTGGGCTTTCAGGGACAAGCTCGGTTCTACCCGAACATGCCGAACGACACTGTAGGACATGCTCCCATCCAAGTCAATTTGGGCGAGGCGATAGTACATGAGGCCGCTTAGGATGGGGAGTTCCTGGTCGGTGAATTGGTAGGTGAGCGTTTGGGTAGCGTCTCCGGCAGCTTCCACCTGACCAACCGGCGCATACCTCTCAGCGTCCAGTGATCGTTCGATCACGAAATGGGAAGTGTTGGATTCTTGTAGGGTGGACCAATGGAGCTGAGAAACGCCTTTTTCAAATGCGACTTCAAATTCCCCCCATTCAACTGGGAAGGAGCCGGTGGGATCATCTCCCAGGTAGTACACGTGGTGCACTTCCCCGCACTGCTTCATGGAAAAACTTTTGGCAATGACCTGACCATCAATGTTGTTAGAGTTATTTTTGGCTACGGCTGCGTAGGGAGCGAAGACCGTAGCGAAGATGGTCCGGGAATTGTTGATGTTGACTCGGGTAGCATTGGGGAAGTTCAACAGAATGTATTGGG
>JBCCCJ010000858.1:0-3575 GCA_039033615.1 Bacteroidota bacterium | reverse complement strand
TTGGGCAAGGTGCCCTCCAAACGTTGGGCGTGCGTACCACGGATACCAATGACACCGATCTGGTGTTTGGAGTGGATTCGCCGAAGCCCCCGAAGGCGGTGTTTGATGCTGGGGAGAACATCTATTCGACGTTTTATGACCGCATCGCGACTGCTATTTAATAGAATATGTTTTTTCTGGTGACATCTGACGTACACCCAGTAGAGATAGGCCATATCCCGTCCCTACTTTTCTTTGTACCTTCAGCGGCAAAATCATCCCACGCTATGTCAACTACGCCCATTCGCTGGGGCATCCTCGCCACCGGCAACATCGCCCGCAAATTTGCCCTTGGCCTCGCCGAATTACCTGACGCTGAATTGGTAGCGGTAGGCTCCCGCCGCCAAGCAGCAGCTGAAGCTTTCGGGGCCGAATTCAACGTTGCACATTGCCACGGCAGCTATGAAGAATTGGCCGCCAATCCGGAAGTAGACGCCATCTATGTAGCTACCCCTCATCCCTACCATTTGGACAATGCCCTGCTCTGTTTGGAGCATGGAAAAGCAGTCTTGTGCGAAAAGCCCATGGCGGTCAATGCGCTGGAAGTCGAGCAAATGGTCGCCAAGGCCCGGGAGAAACAGGTATTTTTGATGGAGGCCATGTGGACGCGCCACCTGCCCGTTTGGCGAGCCATCCGCACGTGGTTGGCCGAGGGACTGATCGGAGACATTCGCTTGCTGACTGCCGAGTTCAGCTTTCTGAGCAGCACCCGCGACCCAGCCGACCGCAAATTCAATCCTGCCCTGGCGGGAGGGGCTCTGCTAGATGTGGGCATCTATCCGGTAGCGCTGGCTTACGATCTGTTTCGAGCAGATCCAGAAGCGGTTCGTAGTTTGCATCAGGCATTTTCGACCGGAGTGGATGAACAATCCGCGTATCTGTTTCGCTATCCCAATGGTGCCATGGCGGTACTCAGTTCTGGTTTCGCCGCTCATGGAGCCAAGGAAGCCGTCATTGCTGGCACCAAAGGCACCATTCGAATTCCTCTCTTCTGGAAAGCCCAGGAAGTGATCGTCGAACTCACCGACCAAGCTCCGGTGCGTCATGAATTTCCGTACGCCGCAACGGGATTGCAACATCAGGCGGTGAGCATGATGGCTGCCTTGAGAGCTGGGAAACTGGAATGTGAGGAGATGAGCTGGGAAATGAGCCTGCAATTGGCGCGCATGATGGATCGCCTCCGCACCGAGTGGGGCTTGGTCTATCCGGGGGAGTGAACCCCCCGTTTTCTTTGAAAACCGCCCCCCTCGACCCGGCGCGACAGGCAGAGCGAGGGGGGCGAGGGCCATCTGGCGCAGCAATCGCAGATCTCGGGGGATTGTCATAGGGGCAATCCTCTCCGCAACAATAATTCTGGCAGATCGGTTGGGAGGCCATATCTTTGCTTTGCTATGAGAAAATGTACCTATTTGCTGCTGATCACCTGCCTCTTCGGGGGCAACCTCTTGGCCCAAAACCCGCAAGGGCTCGTCTCCCAAGAGGATATTTTTGTGGCCCTCGCCACTGATGAGATCATCCTAGACGGAAAGTTGGACGAGGCTTCATGGAAGCGCTCTGTTCCCGCCCGAAATTTCTGGCAGAACTTCCCTGCTGACACCATGCATGCGGAGGATCAGACGGAAATCTACATGGTGTATGACAAGGAATTTCTCTACGTAGGCGTCAAATCCTTTGTCCGAGGCCATACCTACGTAACTCCCTCGCTGCGGCGGGATTATCGCTTCTCCGGGCACGACAATGTGAGCATTCTCTTTGATACCTTCAACGATCAAACCAATGCTTTTTTGTTTGGGATGAACGCCTTTGGGGTGCGGCGAGAAGCCCTGATCGCCAATGGAGGGCGCATGACTGGGGATTTCTCGGGTTCCTGGGACAACAAATGGTATGGCGAAGTTGCTCAGCATGACGGCTATTGGGTGGCTGAATTTGCCATTCCCTTCAAAACCCTCCGCTTTCAGCAAGGGGGCAAACAGTGGCGCTTCAACTGCTACCGTTTTGATACCCGCATCAATGAGATTTCTTCCTGGAACCGAATTCCCCGCAACCAGATCATCATGAACCTCGGCTATATGAGCAATATGGTCTGGGAAGAACCCCTTACCAAACCCGGCAAAAATATCTCCCTCATTCCTTATCTCACCGGGGGCGGCACCAGGGATTATACCGATGTCAACGAAATGGATTTTCAGCCCACCTACGGCATAGGGGGCGATGCCAAGATCGGCGTGACGGCAGGCCTGAATCTGGATTTGACCGTCAACCCGGATTTTTCTCAGGTCGAAGTTGATCAACAGGTAACCAACCTCGACCGCTTTGAGATTTTCTTCCCGGAGCGAAGGCAGTTTTTTCTGGAGAATGCCGACCTCTTCGGGAGTTTTGGTCTGACGCGGGTGAATCCCTTCTTCTCGCGTCGAATTGGCGTTGCCCGAGATACCACCACCGGGCAAAACATCCAGAACCCCATTCTCTTTGGGGCGAGGTTGACTGGGAAGCTGAATGATCGGCTCCGCGTAGGGCTGATCAATATGCAGACGGCAGCGGAACCAGAAAACGGCTTACCGAGTTTCAACTATACCGTGGCGGCGGTGCAGCAGCAGGTATTCAAACGCTCCAACATTGCCTTTTTTGCGGTGAACAAAGAGGCCGTGAATGGCAAAGACTTTGGGGGGGATTTTGATCCTTTCAACCGGGTGGCTGGAGCCGAGTATCGCATTGGTACGCCCGACAACAGCTACTCCGGTAAAATCTTTTACCACCGCGCCTTTACCCCTACCGACGAGCGAGACAAATACACCCACGGGGTTCAGCTAGAGCATCAAAAGCGCCGCTACCGCATGGAATGGGCGCACCTGATCATCGGCAATGGCTTTGACGCGCAGGTGGGATTTGTGCCGCGAAGGGATTATATGCTCTTCAGTCCCGAGGGAGAGTTGTATTTCTACAAGCCTGATGGACTGGTCAGTCAGCATACCGTTGGCTTCGACTACCGGATGATCTATGACCTCGGGCAAGATGGCAACCCCTATTTGCCAACTTGGGGGCTGGCGGATCGGGAATTGGAGGTGAATTGGGACATGATCTTCAAGGACAACAGCCGGGGAGGGGTTTCCTTCAACCATGCCTACACCTTCTTGCTGAATGATTTTGATCCCACCCGCATCCACGATGACAGCCTTTTCCTAGCGGCGGGGACGGCCTATACCTATTCCAATGTAGAGTTGAGTTATCGCAGCAATTCGGCCAATCGCTTCTTCTTTGACATCAATCCCACCTACGGGCAGTTTTTCAGTGGCTCGCGGGCGGGGGTCTCCGGGAGTTTCACCTATCGCTATCAGCCCTTTGGGTTTGTGTCGCTGGCCTATGACTTCAACCACCTCAACCTGGGCGGAGAATTCCCCAATGCCAATCTCTGGTTGGTGGGGCCTCGGATTGATCTAACCTTTAGCCGCAAGGTCTTTTTCACCACCTTCATCCAATACAACAATCAGCTCGACAACCTCAACATCAACGCCCGGCTGCAGTGGCGCTTCAAGCCC
>JBCCCJ010000857.1:0-3577 GCA_039033615.1 Bacteroidota bacterium | reverse complement strand
GAACGGTTGGCGTTGCTACTCCGACTGCTGGAAGAAGGTCGGCTGTATCCGCTGCTTCGGTTGGAAGAAGAGGAACGGTTGGCGCTACTACTCCGGCTAGAGGAAGAAGGTCGGCTGTATCCGCTACTTCGGTTGGAAGAAGAAGAACGGTTGGCGTTGCTACTCCGACTGCTGGAAGAAGGTCGGCTGTATCCACTGCTCCGGTTGGAAGAAGAAGAGCGATTGGCGTTGCTGCTCCGGCTAGAGGAAGAAGGTCGGCTGTATCCACTGCTCCGGTTGGAAGAAGAGGAACGGTTGGCGTTGCTGCTCCGACTAGAGGAAGACGGGCGAGTATATCTGCTGTTACGATTCGTGGAAGAAGAGCGACCCATGGTGCTGCTTCGGTCTGAACTTGGGGTGGTGCGACGAAAATCGCTGGAGCGTCTGGTGGTAGAAGATACCCGTCCGGTACGACTGTTTCCTAAGGTCTGGCTGCTACGGCCTCGCTGAGAGGTAGTCGCGGATCGGCCACTGGAACTCATTCTGCCAGTTGTTGCAGAACGCCCACTGCTGCTGGCAGTCCGTCCGGAGTAGGTACCTCGTCCACTGGAAGGAGTACGACCACTGCTGGCGGTCCGACCAGAACTTGGGGTGCGAGGACGACTAGGCAGATTGGCAGAACGGCTAGCGGGACGGCGAGATTGACCGACGGTGTTATAAGAGTTCCGGGTGTTGAAATAGTAATTATACGATCCACCCGAGTTGCCATAACCGTTGGCATATCCATTGACGAATCCGTCATTGTAGCCATTGGCATATCCGTTTCGGTAGCCGTTGCGATATCCTCGACGGTAGCCACGGTTCCAACCTCGGTTGTAGCCGCGATTCCAGCCTCGGTTGACTCCATATCCCCAGGTAGGGGCACAAAGGCCAAACTGTGGGGTATTGTACCAACCGTAATCCCAGGGATCATGATAGAAATTATTGGCATAGCCCCATGGATTCCAACCGGTTGAGTACACGCGGGTGTAACTGATCGGGCCAACATGCCAACTGCTGGCTACGTAGCGACGGTTCCGCATCTGGAAAGGATCATACCAGCGATTCCAACGATCCCAGTAAGGGGTGTTGATCACGAAGTACACATCATTGGTGAAATAGGGATCATAATAGCTCCAGGCACGAGAAGTACGAGCCCTCCGGTGGAAGCGCCGCAAACGACGAGAATAGTAGAAATCATCTTCGTATTCTTCGTAATAAGGATCGTCATGATCCCAATCGAAGGACTGATCGGCCTGAAACCCATCAACGGTAACATTGGCCTTTTCGTAGGTGAAAGAAAGTCTAGCGGAAGAGACTCCCACTGCTCCCACCCACAGCAAGGCAAAGAGTAACATCACGCGCATAGGCTGAGATTGATTGGTGATTGTGAGCTGTTTCATAGTGGTTGCTTTTAGAGAGATACCCCAATCAAACACCGAAAGTTCGAGGATCCGAATGGCATTTATCAATCGTGTTGGGGGAGGGGAGAATCGTGATTTGTCCACCGGGGATTTCCTCCGTATCTTTGAGCAAAAGGCAAAGAGACGCTTCTTTTCTGCTTTGTCTGGCTTTCGCAGATCCTTCCTTCCTGCACCAAAGCCTCCCTTTTCACAAACTGAAATTTGACCAATTTGAAATTCGACGACTTTCCCCTGCGTGATTCCCTGCTGGATGGAATCCATTCCATGGGATTTGATGAAACGACTGAAATCCAGTCTCAGGCGATTCCCATCATATTAGCAGGTAGCGATCTGATTGCCTGTGCACAGACCGGTACGGGAAAAACGGCCGCCTATCTCATTCCATCCATTGATAAATTGACGGACTTTGAGGCGGGTAAAACCAGAGGACTCATCATTGCCCCGACCCGTGAGTTGGCTTCTCAGATTGACCAAAATATCGAAGCCCTTTCCTACT
The DNA here is from genome assembly GCA_039033615.1 of Bacteroidota bacterium. Lineage (GTDB taxonomy): Bacteria > Bacteroidota > Bacteroidia > J057 > J057 > JBCCCJ01. The sequence goes on along the minus strand of JBCCCJ010000857.1, from coordinate 1,639 downwards.
TCACCGGGGTTTCTTCTATTTCTGTGATCGGGGGAAATAACAGCAAAAACTGGGATAAGCAGAAGTTTGGGGTGACCAATGGAGCAGATATCGTGGTTGCTACCCCTGGGCGTCTGATTACACTGCTAGCCCTTGATTTGGTGGACCTGAGTGAGTTGGAGTTTGTGATTTTGGATGAAGCGGATAAAATGCTGGACATGGGGTTTCAGCCCGACATCAAAAAAATCATCAGCTATACGCCCGATACCCGACAGACCCTGATGTTTTCGGCCACCATGCCCCGAAAAATCAGACAATTGGCACGAGATATCCTCAAGGACCCCAAGGAGATCAACCTCAATCTGGCCAAACCAGCGGCGGGCATCACCCAGACCGCTTATATGGTATATGACGAGCAAAAAATTCCGTTGCTCGAACGGCTGTTGCAAGAGCGAGAAGTGGATAGCATGATCATCTTTGCCTCTAGCAAGATGAGCGTGGACAAAATCGCCCGCCAACTCAAAAAGAAGAAATGGCAGGTAGAAGCCATTCATTCAGACAAAGATCAGGAAGAGCGGCAACTGACCCTGCGGCGATTCAAAAATCGGGAATTCAACATCCTGGTAGGCACCGATGTTCTCGCCCGGGGGATTGACATCGACAATCTCAGCCATGTGCTGAACTTTGATGTGCCCAGAGATGCAGAGGATTACGTTCACCGGGTCGGTCGTACTGCCCGAGCACAAAAAACCGGGGAGGCGATGACCTTCATCACCCCGAAGGATCAGCACAAATTTGTCCGGATCGAAGCCCTGATTGAAAGCGAAGTGCCCAAACCGGAGATTCCAGAGGAATTGGGGGAAGCGCCTGCCTATTCTCCCAGAAAAGGGGGCAGAGGTGGCGGTCCCAGAGGGCGTGGTGGAAATCATGGCAAAGGCAATTCCCGTCATAAAGGAAAAGGAGGCAATCGTCGGCGGCACGGGAATCCTCAACATAGGGGGAAAGATCCATCCGGTGGCGACAACGGGAAGAAGCGAGAGGAAGGAGAACATGCTTCCAAAGGTGAAGGGGGGAATAAAAAACGCCGGAATCGCAACCGGAACAGAAATCGCAACCGGAATAATGGCAATCCAAACACGCCAGCCGAACAGGGGAAAAAATCAAGTCCCCCCCCTGCTACCGAGTAACACCCAAAGCGCATAAAATGCATCGCTTCTCGTTATGATGAGGTACCCTAGATCAAGGTTTCCCTGCTGATAACTTCTAGTTGAATTTCAACCTTTCAGAAACATGAGAGCTTCTCGCACTTCTTTCTTTTGGCTGGCCAGTGTGTTGTTGGTCGGTCTATTTGTATTCAGCCCCACAATTCAGGCTCAAGATGTAGAGACCCGTACCAAGCGCAAAGTCAAGCGCCGGGTGGACCGAAAAGTAGATGAGACCATTGACGATGGAATTGATAGTGCCATTGATGCCCTAGGAGGGATTTTTGGAGGGAAAAAGAAAAAAGAAAAAAAACGGACTGAAGAGCCCGCTTCAACCAAATCTGGAGAATCTTCCGGAAACAGTGAGTCCGTGAGCACTTCCGACGATCAGGTGTCGGTAACCATTTCCGATTCAGAACCAGATCCCAACGTGGAGCCTTCTCCCTTTGTAGGATCTT
>JBCCCJ010000856.1:0-3579 GCA_039033615.1 Bacteroidota bacterium | reverse complement strand
TCGGCGGTTTTTTGTCTACTTTTTTGCCGACAAAAAAGTAGAGCCCGCTGCAGGCGACGCTATGTTTGGACAATCGCAACACAAAGCTTATTCAAGAAATGTCTAGTAGGATGATGAAAACTACTGATCTTTAGAGGAAGGTACAAACCTGTACAACGGTCTTCCAGGCCGTTGAAAGCCTCTGAGCAGAGATAACATGAACCACGCGACCTACCTCCCAAGGCATCTCGTACCTCCGAGCACCCTCAAGAGCAATTTTTTGACTTTTTTCTGGAACCATTTCAATTCTACATTGCAATAGTCATTTCTCTTTTGTTGAAACTCACAACCTCCATTCCCCATGAATCTTCCCTTTCTGATTTTGTCCGCTTTATTGATGGTAGGCACTTACGGCTCGCTCCAAGCTCAGATGCCGAATATTCAAGTCTCAGTCGGACTCCAGTACCGGATCACTCCCATTCCATTGGCTTGGGAAAGTTCTCCCGCCAGCCCGGAAGAGAGCCAAGTCATTGTCAATCAGGATATGCAGGTAAGTGGTACTTCTGCGGGGATTCAATTGATCAAGCAAATTGAGAATAGCCCTTTTTACCTTTCGCTGAGTCAATTTGTTAAGTACGACCATCTGTACTATGACCTAAGTCAGGCAGAATTGGACAACCCCGATACGCAGGAAGGCGTTTTCGCTCGGTCAATGTCTGGACCACTGATATTCTGCTGGGACTACAAGTGAGGAAGCCCATCGGGGAACAAGCATTTCAATTCTCTCTGGAGTATGGCATCATGAATCGAGGGAGCCAATATTTCCATATCAATACCTCTCCCGACGGGGTCTTGGTTCCAGAGGAGCGCAATTTTTTCTCCGGGGCTTTCATTCCCAGTTTTGGCTGGGTTGGGAAGCACTGGTCAGCAAACGTGAGCTTCATTTGGATCAACGATCATATGTACAAAAATCGTCATCAGCTACTGGTTCCTACGCTGGGGATTCAGTACCACTTGAAATCTTGGCAGCGGGCAAATTGAGCAAGCCTGCCTGAAATTGGCATCCACATGTCCGATTCCCTTTTGCAGCATCCCTGGCAGCCTTTTTCAGTAGGAGAACTCTTACCCTTGTTGGAAAAGGCCCCCTTTCCCTGGTACCTCGCCGGGGGATACGCACTGGAATGCTTTGTGGGAGAAGCCTATCGGCCCCATGCCGATATAGATGTCCTTGGTACATCGCTCGGATCAGCTGAGTGTGCAGGCCCATTTTGCCGCTTGGGAATTGTTCGTAGGAACCCGTCCGGGGATTCGGAGGTGGGAACAAGGAGAAGTCCTGCTAGAGCAGTATTGGGACATCTGGGCAAGAAAAGATGCCGCATTTCCCTGGCGCTTTCAATTGATGTGGCTAAATACCAAAGGAGAGGAGTGGCTGTTCAAACGAAATGAGGCCATTCGGGGGCCGCTAGCGGAACTGTATCACCGATCTTCCGAGGGAATTCCCTACCTTCGACCAGAGATTCAACTGCTCTACAAATTGACCAGTTCGAGCCTTCGCCCCAAGGATCAGCTAGATGTGGAAATTGTGTGGCCCAAATTGTCCTCTGATGCCCAAGGCTGGCTCAGACAACAACTGCAGCAGCATGATCTGAATCAGCTTTCCTTACTTCAGTCCTTGATTCAAGCCTTATGAGTTCAAGCCCTTCCGACATCGACCTGCTCCTAGGGAAGATTGGCAGCTTTTCCATCAATCAATTACTCGAAGAGTTTGAAAAACTGTCTCTCTCCAACAAGATGGCCCAACAGATTTTGTTAGGGAACTCCAAGGATTTTCAGAGGAAGACGAATATGGGCTTATTGACTCAAGAGCAGGTACAAAGCCAAGAAAACCAGTTTCGGGTCGCTATCTATCAACTTCTGGAAGACGAACTGCGCCCTACGACTGAGGAGGGATTGGCTTCTTTGCTGGACCAATTTGGGACGTGGATGACAACTCAGGGCTTTTCGGATGAAACCGCCCATTTCCAGGAGGGGGATTGGGCTTATCTGGGTTTCAAACAAGGGTATCAGCCAGAAATTGTTGCTATGGTTTTGGCTGACCAACTCACCAAAATTGAGCTGCTGAAGCTCCGAGAGAGATTCGAGCAAAGATTGCAAGACATCCTCGCGGCAGACCGCTGGACCTTCGCGCGTGCCCCTCTTGCTCTGCTCATCTATTGGTTTGAAGCTCCATTGTCCCAGCCGATCAGTCAATTCATCTCCAAGCAAAGTGTGGCCAAAGGCTGGCTGAGCCATACCTATCACCTGCTCTGTTGGGCCATTTCTGAACCGAATCAGGCCGTCATTCCGCATAAGAACCCGATTCAGGTGGTTCCCCCTATCTTCATTGCCCACAACCCTCCCGCAGGACTTTCTCCCGGAAAGGACGCGATCGAACAATGGCTGGAGCAACCTTCAGCCTCTTCTTGATTCAAATTTTCTCATGAGTTTACCCATTTGCATCATCGGCGGTGGCCTCGCTGGCTTAACTGCCGCCTATCGACTCCATCAAGCCGGGCAGCCCTTTTTTATTCTGGAAGCCAGAGATCGCTTAGGAGGGCGCATTCTCACAGAACATCTCCCGGACGGAGCCTCCATTGAATTGGGAGCCACTTGGTTGGGGGGGAAGCATCAATCCCTCACTCGCCTGTTGTCCGAATTGGAAGTGGGCATCTTTGAGCAAGCCCTTGGGCAGCATGCCTGGTATGAACCCATGTCCCTCCAACCACCCCAACTGGTGGATTTGCCGCCGAATGAAGCGCCCAGTTATCGGATTCAAGGAGGCAGTGATGCCTTGATTCAAGCACTAGCGGGGCAATTACCGGAGGGAAGGATATTTCTGAATCAAGCGGTTACCAGTTTAGAAAGGCAAGCGGATGGGGTCTTGGTACAAACCCCAACCCAAAGCTGGGAAGCGGCAAAGGTGATCGTAACTGCGCCTCCCGCTTTATTTGCCAAGCACATTTCTTGCACCCCGGACTTATCCGCAGATTTCCTGCAATTGGCCAGTCTCACCCATACCTGGATGGGAGAATCCATCAAGGTAGGCTGGAACTTTCCCACTCCTTTCTGGCAGGAAACCCAGCAAAGCGGCACCATTTTCAGCAATGTTGGCCCAGTGAGTGAAATGTATGATCACAGCACCCACGACGAAATCGGTTTTGCCCTCAAAGGCTTTTTGAATGGGGGACTGGCGGATGCCAGCAAAGCAGAACGGAAAGCCATGGTCCGAAAGCAGTTGAGCCGATACTTTGGGGAAGAACAGCTTGCCGACGGAACCTATGTAGAGAAAATCTGGCGCAGTGAGCCTTTCACCTTTGTGGACTACGAGGAATTTGTCCTTCCACATCAACACAATGGAAATCCTGCTCTTCGGCGGGTATTTTGGGAGGGGAAGCTATTTTTCGCGGGCTCGGAAACAGCCGCTGGGCATCCCGGTTATATGGATGGGGCTGTGGAGCGGGGAGAAGAAGTAGTACGGGAGGTGATGGGGGTTACTCTTTGAACCCTGAACCCTGTTCTTTGATTTCTGATTCCAGTTGTTGCAGATTGTTGCGCCATTTT
>JBCCCJ010000855.1:0-3579 GCA_039033615.1 Bacteroidota bacterium | reverse complement strand
GAAGTCCCAGCCCAACCCACCATCCGGCCCCCTTCCTCGGACTTCGTGGCCAACCCGCCGAGGTGGTGAGGGCTGCGCACCGAAAGGATGCCTCGGGCTTTTATCCAGTGGTGTGTATGTTGACCCCATTACAAGACATTTCTCCAATCATCTTTGGGTTAGTTGTTAAGCGTAATGTCGCCTTCAGCGGAACCTACTTTTTGTCCGCACAAAAAGTAGGCAAAAAAGCGCTGAAGCCCCATGCAACGCTCACTGCCGCCCCAACACCTTCCCGATTCATCGGGATGGCCAACCTGCCTAACTAGTGAGACTACGTCCGAAGCAATTCCAACTTTCCTGCGTATATATCCCTGAGAACTCATGTATATGATCCAATCTTGGATTGGAGCACTCTTTGCAAAGCAAACTTTCGCTTCTCGGATCTCGCTTCTCGGCTCCTCTTTACTTTCCTCCGCCAAAACCGCCGCCTCGCATCCCATACAGCAGGTAATAACTGCGGAAGGTTGTACGGAGACAATCACCGTTTCGGTTTTGGTAGTATTCCGGACAGTTTTTCTTGATTTGCGTCATGGTCTGCTGATTTCGCAAGCCACCAATGCCCCATCCCACGACAGAGCCTGCATAGGCTGTTACCCCTAAGCCCGCAAACATCAATAATACCAAGACTCTCGCCAATGCACCCATGTGGTTGTTTATTTTTGATTATCTGGCAAATGCCTTGCCGCCAAATTGCATCCGGGCAAAAAACATCCCGAGCAAACTGACCACAAATGCCATAATGAAATATCGACTCAGCCAAACGTCCCGGTAAATGGTCACGGACACCGTGCCGCCTCCGGAGTAGGTCTTTTCTTTGTATATCTGCAGGTAATAGGTACCTGACTGTTCCAGGCGAAACGTTCGATCACTGCTCAGGGATGATTCGGTCCAGCGTTCGCCATCTTCTACCCCGGTGTACCAATAGAATTCTCCATCCATGGTGTTGATGGCAAGCGAATCTTGATCCAAGATGTAGGCGAACAAGAACATCTCTGAATTCTGGTTCATGCTCTTGACTTCCATCTTCATCCGATAGAGGCCTGCTTCAGAGATGGCCATCGGCTCCGTCCAACGGGCATTCTCTTCGCCCAATTCGGCAATTTCCACGCTCTGCTGAAACATCTGATTGCCGTCGGAAAAACAGGCTTTCATCCCCATCAGGCCCATGGCTACGGCCGTAAACAGGGCCGTCTTATACACAAATCGCCAAAAGGATTCTTTGCGATTCAATTCTTCGATGGCCTCGTTATTGCCGAAAGCTTCGATGACTTTGCGGCGAGATACCGGGACTTCCCGAAAGAATTCAATTTCCTTGATCTCTTTCCCCCCATCTACCATGCGCCACTCTACCGTGAAGTCAATGCCCCGATCTTTGATGGTCGCAAAGCGGATTTGATCCCGCATTTTGATCTGGTAATTGGACTCGCCTTCGAAGTGGATCACTTCTGCCTGTCCGTATTCCCGCACAATCTGATCCGGCTGCTTGTGAAAGAAGCTCATTCGAAGATTGCGAGGCAGCAGGGTAGGTTTTTCCGGGATGATCTCTGTGGAGAGGTAATAGCCTTCCTTGTCTTCTACCAAATAGAAATAAGTCCGATTGGCGTCCATGAGGAGCCATTCGTCATAGATCCAAACCTCGTTAGAGTAGCCAGATTCGCCCTCTTCCTGCCAGTATTCCTTGTATTTCATCCGCCAGCGGGTCCGGGCGAGTACCTGATAGGCTTTCTCTTCGAAGGTCGCGATTTGCCCCAGTTGAATGAAGGTCATCGGCGGGTGCCGATCTGGACTGCCCAATTCATTCAGGATTTGATGCTCCTCGGATTGGGCATCCAGCACAGAGCCACAGTATTGACAAGCGATGTATTTGGCGCGGGGACTGAGGATTTCAAGCGCAGCCCCACAGTTCGCACAGTTGAACTGCTTGACAGATGCCGTTTGGCTTTGCGTTTTGATGCGGGTATCACTCATGTCAATCCTAGTTCTTCCAATTCAACTTGTTCGCCCACAAATAAGACCGTTTCATCGGGAAGTACCTCCACACTCACGATTTCTCCGTTGGCAATGCCCTCCACAAAGTCAGCAGGTTCGCCTGGCACAATGCGAAAGGGCAATTCTCCTTCTCCGCCATTGACCTGGGCTTTGCTTTTGCTGGTCAGGAACACAGGTTCCCATTCTCCCAAGAAGTTATCCACCTGCCCGACCGACATTTGGGAGAGGTCTAGTCGTCGCTGGAGTTGCTTCTTTTCTTCAAATACGGTGAAGCTCCCATCGTCTTCCTGAATCCAGGCTTGCCCACCATCATCCAAGTATTGGATGTACCATTCGTCCCAAAAACCGTCTTCGTAGTCAATCCGCAAACGCCCCAGAATCATGAATTCCCGATCGCGGAACCGACCGAATTTGCCGATCTCCAGGACCGAACCATAATCGATCAACAAATGCTTTTCTCCGGCAGCTTGAAGGCTGTCGGCATTGAGGTGGCTGGTCTGGCCGCAATAGCTACAGATCAGCGAACGCGCACCAGGGGAGGATTGCTTGATCGGCGAACCGCAGGAAGGACATTCAAACTCTCGGCTGAACATGGGTTGGAAGCTTGCGGTAAAGATGGGGCTGGTTGAAAAAGGTTGGATAAAAGTACGCCGAATGCGCCTATAAATCCAAATCAGAACGGATCAACAAGGCTACCGCATGAGCGATCATGGATTCCTCCCGTCCGACGGCATCGGTTTTCTCGTGTGTAGTGGCTTTGATGGAAATTTGGTCGGTTTCGCAGCCCAACAATTCCGCGATCACTTCCTGCATAGCTGGGATGTGAGGGTTGATTTTTGGCTTTTCTGCAATGATGGTGCAATCAATGTTGCCTACGAAATAGCCTTTTTCCTGGATCAACGGCAGGGTGTCCCTCAGGAACATACGGCTGTCGGCGTTTTTGTACTGAGGATCGGTATCGGGAAAATGAAAACCAATGTCCCGTAAATTCAACGCCCCAAGAATCGCATCACAAATGGCATGCAGCAATACATCGGCATCGGAATGGCCCAGAAGACCTTTGGTGTGAGGCAATTCAATGCCGCCCAATATGAGGGCCCGCCCCTCGATCAATCGGTGGGTATCGTAGCCATACCCAATGCGAAATGGAAGTTTCATGTCGCAAAGGTCCGGCTTTTATGGAGGGACCACAAATTTTTATCCAGTGAGGAACGATCCGGAGATCAGGTCTCCCTATGCAACTTATTCCACCTCTTCCTCGTTGTTAGGTCAGTGCAGCTTGGGGCCTCCTTAGGTTCTCACTTCTATTCCTTTTTTACATGAAACGTTTTCGAATGTGGCTCTTCGCCTTTGGCGTGTGCCTGCTCACCATGTCTGCCTGCAAATGCGGGGGCTGCGATTATCAACAAGCCGAAATCTGTTATGACGAAGGGGGCGAATATGACTACGAAAGTTGTAGGTGCTCTAACTAATTCGGTCAGTCATTCCACATTTCTTAGGGCTGCTTCATGAGAGGTGGCCCTTTTATATGGAGTAGAAATTGATCTTACT
>JBCCCJ010000854.1:0-3588 GCA_039033615.1 Bacteroidota bacterium | reverse complement strand
CCCTAGCCCAAAGTCGAACCCATCTGCTTCAGGGATTTCTCCTCAACAGCTTTCTGCCATTGTCGCCTCAGTTGAAATTCTGACTGAAGGGAAAGGAAACATTGTCAAAATTGAACCCATTCGCTCCTGAGGCACGAGCCCTTCCCAATCCCTTCCCCCAATACCCCGAGTATGTCGAAAAGAGAAATCAAATTGTGCCTCGTCTACCGTGACATGTGGCAGTCTTCCGGGAAATATACCCCCCGGGTCGATCAGTTGGTACGAGTCGCCCCAGCCATCATTGAGATGGGTTGTTTTCACCGGGTGGAAACCAATGGTGGTGGCTTCGAACAGATTAATCTCCTGTACGGAGAAAATCCAAACCGAGCGGTTCGGGATTGGACCCAGCCCTTCAACGAGGTGGGGATCCAAACCCAGATGCTGGAGCGCGGTCTGAATGGCATTCGCATGTCCCCGGTTCCGGTAGATGTCCGGAAGCTGATGTTCAAAGTCAAGAAGAAGCAAGGAACCGATATTTCCCGGTCCTTCGATGGCCTGAACGACGCCCGTAATATCAAAGATTCCATCACCTACGCCAAAGAAGGCGGGATGATCGCCCAGGCAGCCCTCAGCATCACCTACTCTCCGGTACATACCGTGGATTACTATTTCAATCTGGCTTCCGAACTGATCGAACACGGTGCAGATGAAATCGCCATCAAGGACATGGCCGGCATCGGTCGTCCGGCCAGTTTGGGAAAATTGGTGACCCGCATCAAGGAGAAGTATCCGCAGATGCTGGTTCAATACCATGCACATTCAACCCCTGGCTTTTCGGCGGCCTCTATCCTAGAAGTAGCCCGAGCTGGCGCTGACATCATCGACGTAGGCATGGAACCCCTCGCCTGGGGAACTGGACATGCCGATCTGCTGACCGTCCATGCCATGCTCAAAGATGCGGGCTTTTCTTTGCCTGACATCAACATGGATGCCTACATGCATACCCGTAGCCTGACCCAGGAGTTCATTGATGACTTCCTCGGCTATTACATCAATCCCCGCAACCGCTTCATGAATTCCCTGTTGATCGGGCCAGGTTTGCCAGGCGGGATGATGGGCAGTTTGATGTCGGATTTGGAAAACAATTTGGTGAGTCTGAACAAATGGTTGACCAAGCGCGACCAGCCTACTCTGACCCAGGATGATTTGTTGATTCGTTTGTTCAATGAGGTAGAACATATCTGGCCAAAGATGGGCTACCCGCCTTTGGTGACGCCGTACAGCCAATACGTCAAGAATACCGCCCTGATGAACGTCATGCAAATGGCCAAAGGCAGAGAGCGCTGGTCCATGGTCGCCGACAATACCTGGGATATGCTCCTGGGAAAATCCGGCAACCTCCCTGGCACCATTGCTGAGGAATTGGCCCGGATGGCGAAAGAGCAAAACCGGGAATTCTTCACGGGACATCCTCAGGACGGCTATCCGGATGAATTGCCTCAGTTTCGGGCAGAAATGGAGAAAAATGGTTGGGACCTGGGGGAAGACGAGGAAGAATTGATGGAATTGGCGATGCATCCCCAGCAATACCGCAATTACAAATCCGGCAAAGCCAAAGCAGATTTTGAAGCGGATCTGGCGGAGCGCAAAGCAGCCAAAGCAGGAGGCAGTTCGAATGGGCAATCTCAAACTCCTCCCGTTTCCCCATCAAATGGACAAGCACCTGCACAGCCCAAGCAATTCACCCTCGACATCAACGGGGACAAATTCCGAGTCAAGGTCTCATATGACGACCTACCGGAGACGCCAGCAACCGAAGTCTCCCAGTCCAGCCCTCAACCATCCGCGCAGCCCGTCCTTGCTGCTGATGCCAAAGAAATGCTGGCCCCGCTGGAAGGCACCTTCTACCTCACCAAGGAACCCAGCGAAAAGGGCATAAAAGTGGGCGATGCAATCAAAAAGGGGCAACCCATTGGCTATATCGAAGCCATGAAAGTCTTCAATGCCATCACGGCAGAGTATGACGGCGTGGTGGTGGAACTTCCCATCGCCAACGCCACGGCCATCGAAGAAGACGACGTGATCGCCCGAATTCAATGATTAGACCTCCTAGGATTCGAAAGTCTGGTACTCATACAGAACTTTGTCAAGGAGGCTTCTCTCTGAACCTGTTTAGGCAAAGCCTTCACCACCACGGAGGGAGGGCCGCGAAGTCCGAGTTTGGGGAGGAGGTGCGAGTTGGGCTGGGACTTCGACGGTTTTTTGCCTCCTTTTTTGCCGACAAAAAAGGAGGGCCCGCGGCAGGCGACGTCGTGTTCGATCAACCATAATTTGAGATGACTCGCGCAAAATAGGGATGAATAACCCTTAGGTGTTGAAAACCTACGAGGTCTCAAGCGTACTTCAGCTAACCTCTACATGGACCTACTCAACCGACTTTACGACATGACTGCCTTTGCGGAGCTATTTGGCTCCCCAGGCACAATTCTGATGTTGGGCATTTCTCTCTTCCTGTTGTACCTGGGATTGGGAAAGGCCTATGAACCCTTGTTGCTGGTACCCATTGCCTTTGGGATGCTGTTGGCTAATTTCCCTGGGGGCAGCATGTCAGTGCCTCCAGCAGAAGCAGTTGCCGGCATGGGGGTACTGGAAATGGCCAAAGAACACGGCATTCTGGCGATGTTGTATTTTGCCCTGATCAAAACAGGCTTGCTTCCTCCTTTGATTTTTATGGGCGTAGGTGCCCTGACTGATTTTGGACCGATGCTCCGAAATTTGAGACTAGCATTTTTCGGAGCTGCCGCCCAAATCGGCATTTTTTCCGTGCTATTCGGAGCACTTGCAGTAGGCTTTGATCTGAAAGAAGCGGCCTCGCTCGGCATCATCGGAGGAGCCGATGGACCGACTGCCATTTACACCACCATCAAACTCGCGCCGCATTTGCTCGGTCCCATCGCCATTGCGGCCTATTCCTACATGGCCCTGGTGCCCGTGATCATTCCGCTGGTCGTGCGCTTCACCACCAACGAACGGGAGTTGAAGATCCACATGAAGAAGTTGGACAAGCAATTTCCCAGTACCCGACCGATCAAGAATCTCAAGTTAGTGAAGTTACTTTTCCCGATTTTGCTGGGTTTGCTCGTTTCCATTTTGGTGCCTTCTTCGGTGCCCTTGGTAGGGATGTTGTTGTTTGGCAATTTGATCAAAGAAGCCGGCAGTCTCACCGATCGCTTGTATCGGGCCGCTTCCGGCCCCATCATGAATGCGGCGACCATCTTCCTGGGCTTGTGTGTCGGCGCGACCATGACCGCTACCACCTTCTTGCAGCAGGAGACCCTGCTCATCATCACAGGTGGTTTTTTGGCCTTCGCCATCTCCATCGCGGGAGGCATCTTCGCAGTAAAGCTGTTTAACCTTTTTGCCAGCAAAAAGATCAACCCCCTCATCGGAGCCACCGGGCTCAGTGCCGTACCCATGGCCTCTCGCGTCGCCAATGAAATTGCGCTGAAACATGATTCCACCAATCACATTCTTCAGTACGCCATGGCCAGCAACATTTCAGGGGTGATCGGATCCGCGATTGCGGCGGGGGTGCTGATATCGTTTGTG
>JBCCCJ010000853.1:0-3589 GCA_039033615.1 Bacteroidota bacterium | reverse complement strand
TCCTCATGACCGCGCTTGGGTTGCTCGTGAGCGTGGGAGGAGCCGTCTTGACTCTGAGAGACTATCGCAGCCAGAACGGGGGCTTTATGACCCTTGGGCAAGGGTTCAAAACTGGTATGGTGATGTTTGCTGTCAGTTCCGTCCTCAGTGCTATCTACAATTGGGCCGCTTTCAAGTACATCCATCCGAATCTCGGGGAAGAGATGGTCAATGCGACTATGGCTCAACTAGAAGCTACACCAGGCGCTAATGAGGAGATGTTGGAAATGATGGAGGGTATGTACAACTTCATCTTCTCAACTTCTTTTCAACTGATAGGCGGCATCCTCGGTGGCCTGATTACGGGTGCAGTAGTAGCAGTAATCGTAGCTGCCATCATGAAAAAAGATCCTCCATTGGAAGCTTAGGAACGCTTCAAAAACAACCCTACATTCTTGCTTGGCCTTCGCACAAAATCTCTACCCAAACCTTGGTGTTCTATTTTCCCCGCGTTATTTAGGCTTTTGACTCGATACAGATTTTTTGTTACTTTTCAGATACACAAAAACATAACCTCTATATGGAATCTGATCAGAAAAATCGTTCATCAGAAAAATCTCAGCAGGAACAAATTGCCAATGCTGAATCTATTGGACAAGATTCTTCTTCCCATGAGCAGGCCGCGAGTCTGACTCCGCCTCCGTTTCAATTGAAAAGTTCAGCCGTTCCTCCGGTTGCTAATGAAACGGGGATGACGGACTCTGTCAAAGCTAAAATGGAACGTTCCTTTGGGGAAGATTTTTCGGATGTAACCATCCAAAAAAACTCTACATCCGCAGAGAACCTTGGTGCGTTGGCATATACGCAGGGTACCGAAATCCATTTTGCTCCGGGAGAGTTTGATCAATCTTCTGAAAAAGGACAAGAGTTACTAGGACATGAGTTGGCCCATGTGGTGCAGCAAAAGCAAGGCCGGGTTCACGCCACTCATTCTGAGCAGGGCAAAATGGTCAATGATGACGGGCGCCTAGAATCAGAGGCGGACCGCAATGGACTGGTGGCAGCAAGAGGGGGCAAAGTGCAAAGTAGTGGTAACAGCACTGGTGGGAAGACCGTTTCTCCAGTTCAAAGGAAGACCTCTCCTATTCAGATGAATCGGCCATTGCCGGGACCTGACGAGTTAGATGGTAGTCCTAGGGTACATCCTGGACAAGTTTTTGAAGCGGTAATGGCTGCTGCCTATAACGCAAAGGGCGGGCATGCAAATCACGCGAGATCTGCCCTCGAAGCCCGCCTGATGGTTCCGATTTCTCGTGCGACCAGAGGGGATCTGTCACCTATTCCCATAAATGTCTACAACACTGATATGTTCAACCATACTTGGACGGGGAATATCATGTTTTACATGGGGAACACAGATCGCCCTCTAGGCACGCTAAACGAGAACGTGGGTACAGGCGGAAGTGCTGGAACTGGCTCAAACATGGGAGTAACAACCGGAACTTCCAATACGAACTCTGCTAGTGTGACAGGTGGTTCGGAAAGTTCAGCTGGAATTGAAGGAGGAGGGTTATCAGCTAGTAATGGAAACTCGTCTAGTGGGACCGTTTCGGCTTCTGAAACTACCACGAGAACCGAACAAACAGGAGTAACTGGAACTGGATCCAGGACTAGTTCATCGAGTTCGAGTCGGGTAGTCCATCGGTATTCGGCAGATGTCATCGTAGTGGTATCCATCACGGCTTCCTACGATGTGAGTGCGAACCCCCTTACTTGGGGAGGAGGACTCGCTGATGCAATGGATGGATCTGATTATGGCAGTTCTTCCCGTAGAGTAGGAACGCTTCGCTATAAACAGTACGGAAATCAGGCAGGATGATGAGACACATAGCAATCTATTGCAGGTATGCCTTTTGCCTCTTGTTCGTCTATGGCTGCACGAACCAGCCCGTTCAAGAATCAGATTCTCAATCAATTTCACAAACAGAGATTATGGAACCTACCGAAGCGCCTGAATTGATTGATTTGGTTTCCTTCTATCAATTCTCAGATGGATTAACAGCCATATATCAGGAAAGAGGACTACGGGCAGTAGTTGAATATGTGGATCAGACCCTAGTGCCCGGTAAGGCATTTTGGTTTTCCGAAGAGCCTGCGGAAGGGAAATTCCTCATTTTTGATCGCGCGATAGTTGGGATAGATGGAGAAGGAAACCCGAAAGATGAATCACAAATTCTGGCGCTCACAAAGCCCAGGGATCTCTACAAAGGGGTAACTGTAGTTAAAAAGTGGAAATTTTCTCCTCCCTGTCAAGTTGAAATCTATACCGATATGTTAGAAGCGGAAGCGCCCTAGATTTTCCAAAGGATCTAGAGATTCAACTGTTTTCCTAACATAGGAAACAAGTAATCACCCTCATGAGTTGTGGAATTCATGAGGGTTTTTTATCTTGATAAGGAAGCGTTATGAATAGATTCATCCCAATTCTCTTTTCTGCTACCTTGCTGTTGCTAGGCCTGATCTCCTGTCAGAACGATCCAGTCTTTCCCGTTCAGCCCCGGATTGAGTTCATTGACATTCAGCCGAAAGTGGTGCGCCAGTATCAGGATTCGATCATTGTCCGTTTTCGTTTCCAGGATGGAGATGGGGATTTGGGGGCATTGGAAGATGGAGAAATCAACCTTCATTTGATTGATTCGCGCATCAATAACGGCCTGACAGAGGTGCAAGCCACCAATGTCTATTCCATCCAAAATTTGACGCCCGATGCGCGCAATCCATCTATCCAGGGGGAGATCAAGGTCAAGATGGATTTTACCATTCTCCTGCCCGGAGAAGAAGAACAAGACATTCGCTACCAAATCAAGTTGTGGGACCGGGCAGGAAATTTGGCAACGCCGATAGAAGAAGGCGCAGAGCGAGCGATTTACACCGATTATATCACGATTACCAAATAGAGCGAATTTCCTACTGAAAAAGCCTGTCAGAATCTTCTGGCAGGCTTTTTCTCTGTTGTGAAACTCAATTCTCCTTATGGGGAAGATCGCTGATTGGTATGGGCGGAGTTGCCGCCCCAGCAAGACCATCCACTCCATTCTGGGTGATGGGTTTGGATGGCAATCAACTGCCCCTCCATGCTGGTGCAATAGATGATGCCCTGCTCCACGATGGGTTGGGCGCGGACATGGACCCCGATGGATCGCTGAAACAGGAGTTTTCCATGCTTGGCCTCATAGACCAAGAGATCGCCTTCCAGCGTGCAAATCAAGAGAGCTTCTTCGCTGACCGCCAAGGGGGGAGTGGCCAAATGCCCGCCAGCTTCTTCCAGCTTTCCGGGCAGCGCTTTTTTCCAGCGGACTTTTCCATTCTTTGTTTTGGTGCAAACCAATTCGTCTCCCATGGTCGCAACCTGCCATTTTCCCAGGGGAAGAATGCGCGAACCATGATAGGACTGCAGCGAACTCACATTGGCCTGTCCGATGTTCGCATTGGCAGCTTGCCAGCCGGAGCCGACCGGAGCGCCATTTCCAAAACCATTTCCAGCGTCGTACGCAACGGCTTGTGAAGCAAAGTTCGATCGACCTTGGCTTTCGAATCTAAATATGGAGCC
>JBCCCJ010000852.1:0-3592 GCA_039033615.1 Bacteroidota bacterium | reverse complement strand
ATGCCCTACAGAAAAAAGCAGGCGCATCGCGACTGCCATTTACTGGGATGTTCTTTTTCTGGTGACATCTGACGTACACCCGACCCCAGTCATCTAAGATTTTCTTCCATTCGGTTTTCCATAGCCTCCTTCCCGGTGGGAGTCTATGGGGTATAGTGGAATCTTGCTCATGGCTGAGCTAACAATCGCTCGCTAACATATCCCCATTCCCTAATATCTCAATTACTTGGGGGTAACATGGGTAGCATAGTTTCGCTGCATCACTTAACCACTAACTATGCGAATCTCTATCCTATCGGTTCTGTTGCTGTTGAGCATGAGCGTACATGCCCAGAACGGGACGCTCCGTGGCCGAATCATTGGCCAGGACAAACTCCCCTTGCCCGGAGCCACCATTACCACCGGGGATGGTTTGGGGGCGATCTCGGACCGGGACGGTTTCTACACCATTCTCAAGGTAGCTGAAGGGACCCAACTTCTCACCGTTTCCTATATCGGTTTTTCCTCCCAAACTCGTACAATTGAGGTCAAAGGAGGCCAAACGAACGAGGTCAACTTTGAGTTGGAAGGTGCGATGGAATTGGACCAGGTGGTCATCACCGGGATTTTGCGGGGGCAGGCCAAGGCCTTCAACCAGCAATTCAACAATGTCAACGTAAGCAACGTAGTAGCTGCCGACCAGATTGGCCGTTTTCCGGATGCCAACATTGGAGACGCTCTGAAGCGGATTCCTGGCTTGAGCGTGCAATACGATCAGGGAGAAGCCCGCTTTGGTTCTGTCCGTGGAATGGCCCCTCAGTTGAACTCTGTAACCGTCAATGGCGAGCGGATCCCTTCTGCCGAGGCGGAGGTTCGTTCCATTCAGTTGGACCTCATTCCTTCTGATATGATCCAGACCATCGAAGTCAACAAAGCGGTCACACCCGACATGGATGCCGACGCAATCGGCGGCTCAATCAACCTGGTTACCCGTTCTGCTCCAGCCGAACGCCGGATTTCTGCTACCCTCGGTAGCGGATACAACCTTCTGGCCAATGAGCCTACCTTCAACGGAGCCCTGATTTTTGGAGATCGTTTTGCCAATGATCGCCTGGGAATCATCGTGAGTGCTTCCTACTTCGACAACAACCTGGGGTCTGACAATGCTGAGGCTGAGTGGACCTATGATGACGCCAATGAAAACGATCGGTTTGACGAAGGTGAGACCTACTGGCCGGAGGAAATTCAGATTCGTCAGTACTATCTACAGCGGGTTCGCCAGAGCTATTCAGCTTCTTTGGATTTCAAACCCAATGCCAACCACACCCTCTACCTAAAAGGGATCTACAACCGCCGAAAAGACTGGGAAAACCGCTACCGGGCGGTGTATGCAGATATCGAACAAGATGGCGATCAATGGGTCGGCGAATTGGAGCGGCAAACCAAAGGCGGCATCCCTGATATCAAGAATGCTCGCTTGGAAGATCAAACCATGATGACTTTCAGTCTTGGTGGGGAGCACTTGCTTGGCAACCTCAAACTCGACTGGTCAGCCAACTACTCCAAGGCTTCTGAAGATCGCCCCAATGAGCGATACTATGAAATCGCTACGGATGGCACCGTCCCCATCAACTTGGACTTCTCCAATGAGGAAACTCCATTTGTCTCAGCGGTAGATCCGGTCTTCCAGAATCCCAGCAACTCCTGGGAGCTGAGTGAAATCACGGAGGAATTTCAGTACACCGAAGATGAGGACTTGAATGCCCGTTTCGATCTGATGGTTCCGCTTTCTCAAAACACCAGCAAAAGCTTTTTGAAGTTCGGTGGTCGCTTTCGTGGAAAGAGCAAGTCGAGAGACAATGACTTCTACGAATATGAGCCCGAAAATGAGGAGGTATTCGAGAACAGCGTGAGCAGCGTAGATGATTTGAGCAAGGATAACTATCTGGCAGGCGACTATACCATTGGTTCTTTTACCAGTCCTGAATTTTTGGGAGACCTTGATCTTGCAAATGGTGCTTTCGAAGGAGAGCAGGACCTGAGTGAACTGGCTGGCAATTTCAATGCCTCTGAGAGCATTGTGGGTGGGTATGCGATGCTAAACCAGCAAGTAGGAGAAAAACTCTTGATCCTGGCGGGTTTGAGAGTAGAGCAAACCAACCTGACCTATTCAGGGTTCCGCTATGATGATGAGGAAGAAACGCTGGACGCGACGGAAGAAGTGGAAAGCAACTATGTCAACATCCTTCCAGGATTGCACCTGCGCTTCGCAGCCACTCCTAAGACCATCCTGCGTTTTGCTTATACCAACACCCTGGCTCGCCCCAACTACTTTGACCTGGTGCCATACCGGGAGATCGCAGATGGCGAAGAACTCTCCATCGGGAATCCCGATCTCGGAGCTACCACGGCCATGAACTTCGATCTGATGGCAGAGCATTACTTCTCCTCTATCGGCATCGTTTCTGGCGGTGTCTTTTACAAGGACATCAATGATTTCATTGTTACCCAGAGCCTGGAAGATTATACCTTCGAAGGGGTCGAATGGGGAGATTTTTCCCAGCCCATCAACGGGGGCAATGCAACGCTGTATGGAGCAGAAGTGAGCTTCCAGCGTCAGTTGGACTTCCTTCCTGGGGCCTTGAAAGGACTGAGTGTGTATGGGAACTACACCAACACCCAATCTGTGGTAACAGACTTTAACTTCGAAGGCCGGGAAGATGAAGAACTGGCTCTGCCTGGCTCTCCCGAACACACGGTAAACCTCTCCGTAGCCTTCGAGCGCAACAAATTCACCTCTCGTCTCTCTTACAACTATGCCAGCGCCTTCATCGACGAAGTGGGATCTGAAGCCTTCAGCGACAGATACTATGATGCGGTGAATTACCTCGATCTGAACTTCAGCTACCGGGTTCACTCCAACTGGGTGGTGTACCTCAACGCAAATAACCTCCTGAACGAACCTCTCCGCTACTTCCAGGGCGTTTCCCAGCGGACCATGCAGGCGGAATATTACCATGTACGCTTTGACCTTGGGGTGAAGCTGGACATTGTTGGAAACTAATTCTCATCCATTTTTACTATTTGACCAAGAGACAGATCTCCTGTCTCTTGGTCTTAGCTTTTTCATATGTTGAATCGAATCTATTCTTTTAGATGTTTTTTGATTCTTTCTTGTGCTCCTTTTGTCCAAATTTGGTGTCGCCTGCGGGGGGCCCTCCTTTTTTTCCGCACAAAAAGGACGAAAAAAACGCGCCCCTTAAAAGGATCTTCGACACGAATAAACCAAGGCCTTCGCCCGGTATCTCCCCCATTTTAAGGGGGGAATCAAAGGAGGGTTTTACCATACACACCCACAGCGTATCCTCCCGTCACAAGGTAATGGACCTTATTCGGATTTAACAATTCGACAAACTCTCTGAAGTCTGGGCTGGATCCCTTTGAGTCGGACATATTGCTGACGTAGAATTTCAATTGCTGCTAAACGTACTTGGAGACTCTTGGATAACCAATAGGCTAAGTTTGAATTTTGCTATTTAAACCTCAGAATTTTTTTAACTTTTTCCATATCTAAATGTTCGAAAATAATGATGTAAGGTATAAGATGGGTTTT
>JBCCCJ010000851.1:0-3602 GCA_039033615.1 Bacteroidota bacterium | reverse complement strand
ATTAAAGCGCATTGCCTTTTTGAAGGCAATTGGCCGAATGGTACGAAGAAGAAGAAAACCCAGTCATCTGGGAATAATCCCCTTTTTGGGGCTACAATCATTCTCCTACTCGCAATCTCGATACTTATGTTGGAAGGAAAAGTCGCAATCATCACCGGAGCCAGCAAAGGCATCGGAAAAGCCATCGCATGGGCCATGGCGGAAGCTGGAGCCAAAGTGGTCATCAGCAGTCGGAAACAAGAAGCTGTAGATGCAGTAGCAGCAGAATTCCGGGCCGCCGGACATGATGCTACCGCCATCGCTTGCAATGTCGGCAAGATGGAAGAAATTCCAGCCTTGCTGGAAGGGACCATGAAGGCCTACGGGGCCATCGACGTGCTGGTCAACAATGCGGGCACCAATCCGACCTTTGGCCCCATCACCCAAATGGAAGACTGGGCCTACGACAAAATCATGGATGTGAACCTGCGTGGGCCGTACGAATTGGGCAGAAAGGCGTTCAAATACCTCAAGCAAGGCGATGGCGGCTCCGTCATCAACATCAGCAGCGTAGAGGGATTTACGCCGAGTGAAGGCCTGGGCATCTACAGCGTCAGCAAAGCTGCGCTCATCATGCTCACCAAAGTCATGGCCAACGAATGGGGCCGCGACAAGGTCCGCGCCAATGCCATCTGTCCCGGCTTCATTAAGACGAAGTTGAGTCAGGCCATTTTTGAAAATAAGCCCCTCCTCGATATGGTGATGGGCAAACAAGCCCTGAAAATCCAGGGAGAACCCGAAGACATGGCTGGGCTGGCCGTGCTACTCGCTTCCGATCAGTCCCGCTTCATCACCGGAGCTTCCTTCCTGGCAGATGGCGGCCTCACGATCTGACACCTCCCCTTCGACATTTTCGAAAAATCACCAAAAAATGCCTGCGCCTGTTAAGGTGCAGGCATTTTTGTTGACCAATAGATCGAACCCCACAGCAGCCACCTGCTGATTGTTCAACCCCATCATCAACCCAACCCCTCCTTCATGACTTCCCTGATCCTTGTTTCTGCCTCCTGGAGGCGGCTTGCCCGCTCCTGTCTCTTTCGTTCTCCTTGCCCTTTCCTCCTTACCGAGGATTCTGGCGTACTCCAGGCTGAATTCCGTGCCCAAACAGGTCAAGGGGAAGTGCTCCAACCCAGCATTTCTGATTCATCCTCCAAAAATATGACATTCCGTTCTGCTAATCTGAAGCGGTTCCTTCCCCTGATCGGGTCCCACTGCTCTGCTTCCAGCAACGCATAACCATCGCATTTCAACGCACACAGCATCTGTTTTTCTTCTGTTTCTGTGGTCGGCAGCTCGCAAGGGCTGTCGATTCTAGGTTTGGCTCATCGTTTTCGCAGCTAGATTTCGATTGGATGCTAGGAAAGCGCTATCGCAAATGCTAGGTTTAGTATATCTACTATCCGGCTATTTTTTCGCATTGATTAACGAAAGACTACTATGGCATCATCTACTTCTCGTCGGTCCTTTTTGGCATCGATCAGCATGCTTGCCGCGGGCAGCATGACCATGCCCAGTTGGGCGTTTGCAGGACTTTCTGCTAAACTCAAAATCGTATTGGTTGGAACTGGAGTGCGAGGAACCTCGTTCTGGGGAAGGCGATTGGTGGAACAATACAGCGATCTGCTGGAGTTTGTGGGGCTGTGCGACATCAACGAAGGACGATTGGCCTACGCCAAAGAATACATGAAAGTCAGTTGCCCCACTTTCACGGACTTTGAAACCATGGTCTCCCAGACCAAACCTGATCTGGTCATTGTTACAACCAAGGATTCCAACCATCATGAGTTCATCATCAAGGGGCTGGAAATGGGGTGCGATGTCCTGACAGAAAAACCCCTCACCACGGATGAGCGGAAGTGCCAGGCCATTTTAGATGCGGAGCGGGCCAGTGATCGGAAAGTGATCGTAGGCTTCAACTACCGCTGGAGTCCTTATATGACCAAAATCAAAGAACTCCTTTCCAGCAACTCCATCGGAAAGATCACTTCCGTGGATTTCCACTGGTACCTGAACACCTATCATGGGGCTTCTTATTTCCGGCGCTGGCATGGACTCCGTCAATCTGGGGGCACATTGTGGGTGCACAAGGCTACTCACCACTTTGATTTGCTCAATTGGTGGCTGGATTCAGATCCGGCGGAAGTATTTGCGATGGGCGCCTTGGAACACTATGGGAGCAATGGTCCTTTCCGAGGCAACAATTGTCGGGATTGCAATCATACCAAGGAGTGCAAATTCTACTATGACATCAGCAAATCCCAGCGAAATATGGACCTCTACGTCAAGAATGAGCAGTACGACGGCTACATTCGAGACAATTGCCTCTTCCGCGATGACATCAACATCTACGACAAGATGTCGGCTCAGATTCGCTATGCCAATGATGTGGTGGTGAATTACTCTCTGACCACCTATTCGCCCTACGAAGGTTGGCGGATCGCTTTCAACGGCATGGATGGGCGCATTGAGGCTTGGCTGGACATCCCTTATTTCGACAATGACAACCTCAGTCAAGAAGAACTCCATGCGGCGGAGATGAATCAGAAAGGCGGGGAAGATGTTTCCTACCAACCCATGATTCTTCACAAAAACTGGGACAAACACGAAGTGGTACAGGTGCCTTTTGAAAGAGGTGGCCATGGCGGTGGCGATAAGCGCCTCCACGACAAAATCTTCAAGAATCCCGACGCATCAGATCCCTACCGACATTCTGCGGGTACCAGAGATGGCGCCATGTCGATCCTCATCGGGGTCGCCGCCCGCAAAAGCATCGAATCTGGCCATCCGGTGCGCATTGCTGAGTTGACAGATCTGGAACCGCGTGCCAAACGAATTTGATTTAGCTTTGATATACTACTCCACAAGTATTGCCCTGAGAAGCCTTTCTCAGGGCATTTTTCTTGGATTACCTGACAGGCAGCTCATTTGTTTCCCCGCCGCTCTTGCCTCCGCTTCCGCAATTCTTCCAATAGGCGGCGGTTGAAATCTTGCTCTGCTTTGTAGAGCAATACGACTTTCCGGATGGGGAGAATTTCCTTGAATTTGGCGTGATAGGTCTCCTGCACCTCAAATTGCCGACGAGAGATTTCGACAAACTCATCCGCCATGGTTTCGATTTTGTTCTCGTCGCCTTTGAGCATTTCCTGGCGCATGCTGTGTTCGAGGGCTTTCTTTTCCTTGTTGAGTGCGTTTTGTTCCTTTTTGAAGGCTTCATATACGGGCCAGAACTGTTTGGCCTCTTCCGAATCCAGCCCCAACGCCCGGGTCATAAACGCAACTCGATACGGCCCGATCTGTCCGTCTTTTTCTCCTTCTTGCGCCCAGGCACTCCCCCCCCATACGGTAAGCAGGCTGAGCAAAATGATGGCATACTTCATGAATTCAATCTTCTTTCGGGTGAGTGGTGTGTATGGCTAAGGAATACTCGAAAAATAACTTCCCCTTTTCGCGCCGTTATTTTTTTCCAGGTTGAGGAAGGAAAACCGAGTTTGGCGGGCCAAATGAGGTTTTTTTGACAAAGAACTGGGAAGAAAGAACAAGTGAAATGGTCCAAGTTATTTTTT
>JBCCCJ010000850.1:0-3610 GCA_039033615.1 Bacteroidota bacterium | reverse complement strand
TTGGCGGGAGCATCGGGAGTTGGGAGGGGTAAGTGGCAGCCGCTCTGCGCCTGTAGGGGTTCTCCCCATCATTTGATTTCTCTGAGTATAACTCCGCGCTTCGTTTTTTGAAGCAGGTGGTTTTTGGAAACCCGCAGCCCGATAGGGATGCGCATTTCGGGAGCATGGCCTAGCCCAAATGATTCTTGCAGGCGCGGAGCGACTGCCATTTACACAAGCACCAAGAAAAATCAAGCCATCTTTGGTGATCCATCCTAGCCATTTCATGCAGACTGCAAAAGTGTCCTACCCCCGTTTCAGTATCCGAAACAACAATCATGACAAAGATTTTCCCAGATCTTGTTCAAACTCTTCCACCTCATAGTGAAGGGAAATCCGTTGTTTCGCCAATGCTTGCTGAAAGGCAATCACATGAAGTCCTGCAAGTTTACGTGCTTGCCCAAAGCTCAAGCGCTCAATCTCAAACAAACGGATCGCTAACTCCAACTTCAATTCTTCCTCACTGAGTCGAGTTTGCCGCAGCAATTCATCTGCAATTTCAATGGTCATATCTGGATACCTTAGTGATACTTGAAAAATAACTTCCTCTTTTCGCGTAGATATTTCTTTCCAGATCCCATTCAAGTCTGGGGAAGGGGCCCTAGACTTGAAGTACAACACCGAGTGGTTGGCGGGCCAAGGCGCGAAACTTTGGGAAAAAGGGACCCAAAGCTGAGCCTTGACGAAGAACTGGGACGAAAGAACAAGTGAAAAGGTCCAAGTTATTTTTTGAGTCTCACTAGCAGAAGCGAGACAGATTAGATTGTGTCTTGATAAGGGTCATAATTTGGCAGGGCAAGTAATTAATGTATCTTGATATATAAATATCTGGATAACTTAATTTGACTACCATTACTGACCTGCTCGGATATGCCTACTGAAAAATCCGCCAAAGGAGCCCGTGGCTCCGTCCAATGTGATAATACCACGATGCATCTGCTGAAAGCCAACGATTTTGTGGCGGACAGCATTCGACAAAAGATGCAAGAGAAAAACATCCTGTTGCTGAACATCACTTCCTCTCCTGGAAGCGGCAAGACCACCCTGTTACAGGAAACCATTCGAAGACTCAAGGATCAGCTCAAGCTGAAAATCCTGGTGGGCGATCTGGAAACAGAACGAGACGCAGATCGCTTGCGTGAAGTAGGGGGAGACGCCCTCCAAATCGTCACCGGAGGGATTTGTCACCTCGAAGCCCAAATGATCTGGCAGGCAATGGGCCAGCTAGACATTGACGAAAGTTTGGATTTGCTGATCATCGAAAATGTGGGGAATCTGGTCTGCCCGGCTTCTTTCGACCTGGGAGAAGACTATCGGGTGACGCTCCTTGCAACTACCGAAGGGGATGACAAGCCCAAAAAGTATCCCCGGATGTTTTTGACCAGCGACTTGATGTTGATCTCCAAATCTGATTTGCTGCCCCATTTGCCATTTTCGGTAGAGGCCGCGACTCAAGATGCCCGCGACATCAATCCAGACATCGAAGTCATGACCACGTCCAGCCTGAACGGTGAAGGCATGGAGGCATGGTGCAACTGGATTGTTGGAAAAGTACAAAAGAAACAAGCCCAAGCAGTGGTAAGCTCCCTGGGGTGAGGACCTATCATCTGCATATTACTGGACAGGTCCAGGGAGTGGGTTTCAGACCCTTTGTGTACCAAACCGCTTTGGCTATGGGGCTGAAGGGCTGGGTTAACAATGGTCTGGATGGCGTACACGTGGAGTTTGAAGCGGAGGCAGAGATAGCCGATCAATTTGTTGATCGCTTGCTCTCTCATCCCCCAGCCAGGGCTCGAATTGCCGCCTACCATCTTCAGGAAGTCGAAGCAGGTGGATATGAGACCTTTGAAATCAGGGAAAGCAAAGATTCGGGATCTGCCAATTTGTTGCTGAGTCCGGATTTTGCGATTTGTGAAACTTGTAGACAGGAACTTCACGATCCGACAAACCACCGTTATCAGTACCCGTTCATTACTTGCACCCAATGTGGTCCTCGATATTCCATTTTGACCGCTTTGCCCTATGACCGAGAGCGCACCAGTATGGCATCCTTTGAGATGTGTACGAGCTGCGCAGAAGAATATGCAGACCCCTTTAATCGGCGGCATTTCTCCCAAACGAATAGCTGCCCGGATTGTGCAATCGAGCTGAGCGCATTTCAACAAGATCAACTCACCAAGGTTTCTTCGATTCCTCAGCTCCTGCGACAGATCCAAATCGCTTTGGCCGCAGGAGAGATTCTGGCAGTCAAAGGAATAGGTGGTTTTTTGCTGATGTGCGATGCAACGAGAAGCGCGCCGATTCAACTGCTGCGTGCCCGAAAGCACCGCCCATCGAAACCCTTGGCAGTGATGTATCCTGATTTGGAGCAATTACAAGCAGATGTCGAACTCGATCCTGCTAGTCAAGAGTTGTTAACGGGGCCGATTGCTCCCATTGTGTTGCTTCCGGTGAGAGAAGTGCCAATGAGTGGAATTCAGGTGGAAGACTTAGCGCCAGGGCTAGATCAGATAGGGGCCGTTTTACCTTATGCTCCGTTGCTGGAACTGATTTGTCAGGCGTGGGGAAAACCCCTGGTAGCCACCAGTGGCAATCTCAGTGGTCATCCCATCGCCTTTACCAATGAAGAAGGATTGGCCTTACAAGCGATTGCCGACCTGATCCTGATCCACAATCGAGAGATTCAACTTCCCCAAGACGATTCCGTTTTTCGTGCCTTACCTGAGGGACAACCTCCGATTCTGCTACGAAGGTCACGGGGGCTGGCCCCTACCCTGGTGTTGCCAGGCTGGACGCCTCCGACGCAGGCCATCCTGGCGATGGGGGCGCAGATGAAAAGCAGCTTCGCCATCAATCATGGAGTCAATACCTATCTCAGTCAATACCTGGGAACCCTGGACGAGTACGATACTCAACTGCATTATGAGTTGAGTTTGCGCTATTGGTTGGAGTTGTTGACTTTCAAGCCCGAACAAGTCTTCTTCCTGCAGCGAGTGGAAGACCCCCTGGACGATTCTGCCGAATCGATTGACGATATCGTTGAAGAGGTTATCCGGGAATCAGTAGCGCTGGAACGCCAAGAGCGACGCGCGAAAGGGCTACCGGCCAATCGTCGGTATACGTTCCGCCACTGTCTCCCGGCAGATGCCACTCACCTAAAGCTTACGGGTGTGTGTGGGGCGATTGCTCCTATTGATGAATGCGAATACCTGAAACAGGTTGAATGGACCCCCGATGCAATCCAGGAGGCGATTAACTACGCCAATGCACTCGGGGCTAAAGGTAACCAACTCATTGGATGCTGGCGCTGGGAATAATCCCAGCGCACCCCCGCCTTAGATTATTTCCCATTTTCCCGCCCATTCGACAAGTGCAAACCGCTGAGTACTTTGAATAAAAACAAAGGAGAAGCGATATGCCATTCACTAAAAACTTCGTCAAAGCTGTTCTTATCATTGGGTTGTTCCTGGCCGTGTGCGCGGTGAGCCTTGATCATTTTTCACATCATACCGTTATGATGCAAAACGCCATGCTTCAGGGGCTGCAGAGTGTTGCCATCGTTATGTTCTGG
>JBCCCJ010000849.1:0-3610 GCA_039033615.1 Bacteroidota bacterium | reverse complement strand
GGATGATATCAAAAATGATTTGATCGGGGTACTGGCTGTGGAGATAATTGGGCAGGCCTTTTCCCCAATAGGACTCATTCCGGCTCAGAACAATGCGCTCTTCTGCGGTCCATTCGGTCATTTGATAAGGGCCGCAACCATTGTTCAGCAGGTCAGCTTCCTGGCCAAATTTTGGGTCGTTGAAGTTTTCCGCCCATGCCAGGATGTCCGGGTCTTTGCTCGCTGGTCCATCTGCTTCCAACAATTCCGGAATGCTGTAGGTCTCCAGAATATTTTCGGGGTCATACACCCGACGGTCCAGGACGTACGTATAGATGCCGAAATTCTCGTTGTTGAGGTAAAATTCTCGCATGATCACCTCAAACTTGCGGGGATCATTGGGGTCAACTTGTATATCAGATAGATATTCGAGATAAGGGCGAATGCTTTGGTTCTCTACATGAGGGCAAACGAGGAGTTTGGTAGAGAAGAGAATGTCTTCAGCGGTGATGGGAGTGCCGCCATTCCAAGCAGCCTTGGGGTGAAGTTCGAATTGGTAGCGAAGCTGATCTTCAGAAACGCTTGGCATTTGGATGATCAACTCTGGAACCAATGCTCCGGTCTCAATGTCAACCGACATGAGGCGCTGGTAACATAGGTCGAGAACTTCATATCGAGCGGCCAGTTCACTGTTGACTGGGTGAAGGCTAGAGGGATTAGAACTCAGGTGGGTACGAACTACGTTGGGGAGTTCGCCTTGGTACACGACCTTTCCATCACGGATGGGATAGAGGCTGTCGGTATCTGCTGGAGGCCCGCCGCAGGCAAAAAAGAGAAGCGAAGGGAGGAGAGAAAAGAGGGCCAGCTTGAGCTTCATGGGGAATTGGTTAATTTTGGGCAAGAGAAAAGAAAGTGATCCTTTCTCAGCATAAAGGCAAGAGGCAAGTTAGGAAATTGTCGCATGATCTCCATTCAGCAACTCACCAAAATGTACGGCCAGCAAAAGGCCGTTTCGGATCTGAACCTGGAAATTCCTTCCGGGCAGATTCTGGGCTTTCTCGGACCCAACGGAGCGGGAAAAAGCACCACCATGAAAATCCTCACGGGTTTTTTGACCCCGAGCAGTGGTTCAGCCGAAGTAGATGGGTACAACGTGCAGACTCATCCCCTGGAGGTGAGACGGCGATTGGGCTATTTGCCGGAGCACAATCCTCTCTATCTGGACATGTACGTGCATGAGTTCCTGGATATGGTGGGTCGCATCTATCAACTCGACAAAGCGACTCGCAAGCAGCGCATCTCCCAGGTGATCGAACAAACGGGCCTTGGTCGGGAGCAACACAAGCAAATCGGCATGCTTTCCAAAGGCTTTCGTCAGCGAGTGGGCTTGGCTCAAGCCCTCCTACATGACCCGACTGTGTTGATCCTGGATGAACCGACCACAGGCCTAGACCCGAATCAAATCGTCGAGATTCGGGAATTGATTCGAGAAGTGGGGCAGGATAAAACGGTGATGTTTTCCTCTCACATCCTTTCAGAGGTAGAAGCCATTGCCAGCCGCATTGTGATTCTGAATCAAGGAGTCATGGTAGCTGATCAACCCACCGCCGAAATCGCCAAACTGGCCGAAGACAGCCTCAAGATTCAGTTGGAAGTGGAGAAAGCAGGTTTTGACCTGGCAGGCATTCAGGCCTTACCAGCAATCAAATCAGTTAAGCCCCTCTCAGATACCAGCTTTGAGATCACCAGTCATCGTGGGAGCGACGTGCGGCGGGCCTTGTTCGAAGCCTGTGTCGCCCAGAATAATGCGATCTTAGGCTTAAGCCAACAAGAACTGAGTCTGGAAGACACCTTCCGCGCCCTGACCCAATCAGCCGCCTCCTAGGACCTTCTTTTTGATCAGCAGGAAGATAGCGAGGCCGATCCCAAATACGATTCCTATCGCAATGGAAGCCAGCACCACCAGTAGCTGAGCGAAGACATACACCCAAATGGATAAGAGAATGGCCTTGATCCATTTCAGGTTGAAGGTTTTTACATAAAACCAACTCACTAAGCCAAAGAGAAAGGGAAAGGTGATCATCGAAACAGGCGAGGCAAAAGGCTGACCCATGTCCACAAAGGGGAGGGTTGGCAGCGTAAAGAGCGAATAGACGCCAATGATGTAAAACCACATCACCAGATGCTCTCCCAGGTTATGGCCCTTCTTTCGTAAGCTCCAGAAACTTGCCAGCGCATAAAAGGGAACCATGATCAGGAAGACAATGCTGTAGTGCTGACGCGCCCAGGAAAGGGATGCCTGCATCCCATTCATGCTGTTTTCATCAAAGGGAATCCCCAATTGCTCATAGGTCTGAGCCCAATATGCAATCGCATCGGCATCGCTATAGGTGCTGAAGCGAATCACCACGAAGGTCGCCAAAGACCCGATCAAGAAGAAAAAATTGAAGGGATTGTAGTAGGTCATTTCCCGTCCGGCCCAATATTCTTTCACCACCTTGCCGGGATTTTTGACCAGTTCCCAAACGGTGAAAAAGAAAATGCGGTAATCTTTCAGAAATTTGTAGATGCGCCGCCGCCCCAATTCCTTGAGACTAATCGCGGTGGTTTCGTACTTTTGGCCGCAGGCGGGACAAAAGTGTTTGTGAACCTCTTCGCCGCAATTGAGGCAATGTTTGGTTTCGGATAGGGAAATCGGTGCTTCAGGAGTCATACTAACAAATCGTTATGCAGAGCATTGCAACCATATTCCGCAAAGAAGTCGCATCATTTCTCAACTCTCTTATTGCGTACTTAGTGATTGGGGTATTCTTAACCGGAGTAGGGCTGTTTTTCTGGGTATTTGAATTCAATGTTTTAGAATCCGGATACGCAAATCTAGACATTCTCTTCGACATGGGGCCTTATTTGTTTCTCTTCCTGGTTCCAGCGATCACGATGCGGGCTTTTTCGGAGGAAATCAAGACCGGCACCATCGAATTTCTCTCCACCAAGCCCATCACCGATTGGCAAATCATCCTCGGCAAATACCTCGCAGCGGTCTTTCTGGTCTTCTTTTCTCTGCTTCCGACTCTCCTGTATTTGATCACCATCTACCAATTGGGGGAACCCACTGGAAACCTGGATATGGGAGCTACCTGGGGCGCCTACATCGGCTTGTTCTGTCTGGGCGCCATTTTCGCGGGCCTTGGCTTATGTACTTCCGCCCTTTCCGACAATCAGATCATCGCCTTTGTCCTCGGGGTATTTCTCTGCTTTTTCTTCTATCTGGCCTTTGACTTCATGGCAGGGATCAAGGCACTCAACAACATCAACACCTTCCTCCTCAAAATCGGCATCCTCGAACACTATCGCAGCATCAGCCGAGGCGTGATCGATACCCGCGATTTGATGTATTTTCTCAGTTTTGTGGGGATCACCTTGATTGCTACCAAAATGGCGTTGCAGAGTAAAAAGCGGTAATATCAGGGGACAGGGTATCTGCTCTCGCCCGTTTGCAACGGGTGAGGCCCAAGTTTGAGAGTTTGCAACTCGTCTCCTGATCACCCCTTGCCAGCAAGCGCATCTAGGGCTTGCTTTTGCAATGGATAGCCCGACCGAATACAATTCGGTGCTACATTTGTTGCGCGCG
>JBCCCJ010000848.1:0-3610 GCA_039033615.1 Bacteroidota bacterium | reverse complement strand
TTGGCGTGCCGTAGGTACGCCGATGTACCTGATGATCCTGAGTTGGCCGAAAGGATATTCCGACATGTCGTAGATACTTTTGCCATGCACCTCAATGATCTTTCCTGATAATCGGGGCAGTCGGTCCTACCAACTTGAGCGGAGTCCAACTCGCATCAGAGTCATTCCGGCCATAGATCAAGAGGTGGCCCCCATAGGCCCCTCCATCAGGATCACAATGCACAATCATCAAACGATACAGGTGCCCGATGGCAGGAGCTTCCCACTCAGGATCTGAAACAGGGAGCACCGCATCCATCCGAATCCTCGCTTCCAGCACATAATCGGCTGGGCTTCTGCCCCAGGAATCGAACTGAAAGTGATAGTCCACCGCCACGGTTGGTAAGGGTTTTTCCACAAAAGTCGTATCCGGGGTGCCATGTCGCCACCACGCTGCGGAAGCTGGGCGAGTAGCATCGGCAGTAAAGGCAAAGCCGTGATCTCCCGCACCAAAGGTCTCAGCCACGGTATCTCCCGGTGCTTCGATGAAGAAGGCAATCGCATCCCGGTAGTACCAACGCCGTTTTCCGGGCTTGGAAGCCGCAGTATCGTTCACATTGTCCCAGACCTCTGCACCGAGGTAGAGGTATAAACTGTCCCAGGCCAGGAAATAGCGGGCTTGCAAATCTTCCGTGAGGGAAGCCGATTCTCCATGATCTGCGAGCCGATTTCGATTGGCCTCGTACCAGGAACTGTGTTTGAGTCGATGCAGATCCCACAGTCCATCATGAAATGCTCCTTCCTTCCATTCTGACAGATCCCCATCAATCGTAACGGTTTCTACCAGCTGCGGCAACAGTAATGTGTCCTGGGCCATGACGGGGCAAAGCTTTCCTCCCCAAAAAACCAGGAGACAGAGGCTGAGATGTTTGAAGGGAGATGCAGAATAGCTCACGGAAAAACGCTAGTTTTGGGCAAAACCTACAAAATTTCCTGATCAAATGGCTACCCCTCTTCGCGTTTTAGTTGTTGGTTGTGGCAATATGGGGGCTTCTCACGCCCGTGCCTACCACAAAATGGATGGTTTTGAAATTGTTGGACTGGTCAGTCGTGGGCCAGAGAGTCGCAATCGACTTTCCGAAGAATTGGGCGGTTATCCGACCTATGGATCTATCCAAGAAGGTCTGGCTGCGGCCAAGCCCGATTGTGTGTCGATCAACACCTATCCAGATACTCATGCGGAGTACATTCGCCTGAGTTTGGCGGCGGGGGCGCATATTTTTGTGGAAAAGCCGCTGGCCGAGACAGTAGAAGAATGCCTGGAGATCAAGCGGATGGTGGAAGAAAGCGGCAAAAAATTGGTGGTGGGCTACATCCTCCGGGTCCATCCCGCCTGGGCCAAATTCATCGAAGTGGCTCGCACCCTCGGCAAGCCGCTGGTCATGCGGATGAACCTCAACCAGCAAAGTCATGGCGCGACCTGGGATACCCACAAAAGCCTGATGCAATCCATGTCCCCCATCGTGGACTGCGGGGTTCACTACGTGGATGTGATGTGTCTGATGACCCAGTCCCGACCCATTCGGGTGAGTGGCATCGGGGCCCGACTCAGCGATGAAATCAAGCCTGATATGTACAACTACGGTCAACTTCAAGTAACTTTTGAAGATGGTTCCGTGGGTTGGTATGAAGCAGGTTGGGGACCGATGATCAGTGAAACGGCTTACTTCATCAAGGACGTGATCGGACCGGAGGGCTGCGTGAGCATTTCTGATGCGCCCAAATCCACTTCTGATGACGTGGATGCTCACTCCAAAACCAATGCGCTTCGCCTGCACCGGGCGGCAGTCAGCCCCAATGGAGGTTTCGCTCAAACAGACGAAATGATCGACACCACGGATGAACCCGATCATCAAGGCTTGTGCAATCTGGAACAGGAGTATTTCCTTAGGGCCATACAGGAAGACCTCGATCTCAGCCAGCACCTGGAAGATGCCATCAACAGCTTGCGCATCGTATTGGCAGCCGATGAATCTTTCAAGACTGGGCAGACGATAACTTTGTAAAGCGTTTCAGAATTTTCTTGCTCCGGGATTTGAAGCCTGCCGATCCATGCGGCAAGATCGTTTCGATGTGGTAACGCACCTCTTCTCGCAATTCGGGATAGGGTTCTGCGATGCGAGCAGCGACGTCCATGCTCCAGATGCGGATGGCGATGGCGGTTTTCTCAGAGCGCAGCCAGCCCAAACAAAGCTCATATAGATTGCCATCGTTTTCGATCCCATCCAGCGGACCTTTGGAAAGAATGCGGACGATATTTCGCTGCACTGACTCGATCTTGGTTTCAAAGAGAAAGGCCGCCATTTCGGGAATAAAGGCATGGACCACTGTCGGATGTAAGCTGTAGCAGTGGCTCATGGCCCA
The DNA here is from genome assembly GCA_039033615.1 of Bacteroidota bacterium. GTDB lineage: Bacteria > Bacteroidota > Bacteroidia > J057 > J057 > JBCCCJ01. The sequence goes on along the minus strand of JBCCCJ010000848.1, from coordinate 1,207 downwards.
AGACGCACGTTGGGGCATGGGATCCGCTCCCGTTCGAACCAGTTCCCACAACTGAGCAAAGCGATCCTCCTCCTGGCCGATCCATGCGGAGATGGCCTGCATGTTAGCCTTGCTTCGATCGTGGATGAGTGCGTCCTTGAGGTCCATGTTTTGTTGAATTATCGCCCTCAAATCTAGTAAAACCATGAGAGAGATTCCTGCCAACTTGCAAGTGATCGCCTTCGACGCCGATGATACCCTCTGGATGAATGAACCCATCTTTCAGGAGGTGGAGCATCGGGTAGAGGAAATTCTGGGCAGCTACCTGCCCCAGCCCAACCTCAAAACGGAGTTGTATGCGCGAGAAAAGGTCAATCTCGCCTTGTTTGGCTACGGAGCGAAAGGATTTGTGCTTTCGCTGATTGAAACAGCGATCCAATTGACCGAGGGTCGCATCACTGCGGATGACATCCATCGCATCATCGAGATGGGCAAGGAAATGCTCAGTCGCCCCATCGAATTGCTGCCGGGCGTTGCGCATGCGTTACATGAATTGGAGGAGAAATACCCCCTCATGCTCCTCACCAAGGGAGATTTGCTGGATCAGGAGAGCAAACTGGCTCGTTCTGGTCTCGCTCGCCATTTTCGCTACGTGGAGATTGTGAGTGAGAAACACCCCCAAGCATATCAGGACATTCTGACGCGCAATCAGATCGCCGCCGACCGCTTTTTGATGGTGGGCAACTCGGTGAAGTCGGACATCCTTCCGGTGATTGAGATTGGTGGTCATGCCATCCACGTGCCCTATCACACGACTTGGGTGCATGAACAGGTGGCTGATTCCGAGCGGGCGGAATCCCCTTTTGTGACCATGCAGAATATGGAGGAGGTGTTGAATTCCTTGTATCCGGGTCATTCGTGAGGATGCTTCAGACCTAACAGCTTTTTCGGCCCGCAAGCTGGTCAAAGCTGTTAGGTCTTGGGGGGATCTCTTGCCGACGGCAAGCGTAAGGGTGCTTCAGACCTAACAGCTTTTCAGGCCCGCGAGCTGGTCAAAGCTGTTAGGTCTTAGGGGATCTCTTGCCGACGGCAAGCGTAAGGGTGCTTCAGACCTAACAGCTTTTCAGGCCCTCGAGCTGGTCAAAGCTGTTAGGTCTTAGGGGATCTCTTGCCGATAGAAAGCGTGAGGATACTTCAGACCTAACAGCTTTTCAGGCCCGCGAGCTGG
>JBCCCJ010000847.1:0-3613 GCA_039033615.1 Bacteroidota bacterium | reverse complement strand
TGGTGCTATCCGGGGGAAATTTTCACGGACAACCCCTCGCGCTGACGCTGGATGCTTTGTCCCTTGCCGTAGCAGAATTGGCTTCCATTTCTGAACGGCGAACCTACCAGTTGTTATCGGGAAGTCGGAGTTTGCCCCTGTTTTTGGTGGCGAATCCGGGCCTGGATTCTGGCTTGATGATTCCCCAATACACCGCTGCCAGCATCGTCAGCCAGAACAAACAGTTGTGTACCCCCGCTTCCATTGACACCATCCCTTCCTCCAATAACCAAGAAGATCACGTGAGTATGGGAGCCAATGCAGCGACCAAGTGCATGCGGGTACTAGAAAATTTGCATCACATCCTGGCGATTGAACTGCTAAATGCGTCTCAGGCTTTACATTTCCGGGAACCCCTCCGTACTGGTAGGCAGTTGCAAGCGCTCTTGAGAGCCTTCAGAAAAGTGGTCCCGATCGTAGAGAAAGATCGGCTCCTGTACAAAGACATCCATACTGCGGTGGATTTTATGTCTTCTTTGAGAAATGGGCCTGAGTATCTGCCACAACCCGCTGGACAAGAATCGGTTGCGTAATTCAGATTTTGAGGGATTCGCAAGGAAACCACCGTTACCTGCAAAAAAAACAATGAGAAGGGTTTTGAATTGTAAATCTTTTACCCAATCTTGCAATCACAATGAATAGCTTATCCATCATCCGCGGTTTTTATTTTTACTTCTTTTACTTTTTGGGTAAAAGACCAGGGCCGTCATTGGGTGAATAACATAGAAAGAAAACCACCAAGCGTCTCTGAGTCATCTCAGGGACGCTTTTTTATTTGATAACCATTGAACGTATGTCCAGTCCTTCTTCTGTAGCGATTTCCCATCATACCATTGCCATTCAGGGCGTCAAAGGCGCCTTTCATGAATTGGCGGCCCGCAAGTTTTTTGGCCCAGCGATCGAATTGGACATGTGCGAGACCTTTCCTCATCTGTTTCGCGCTTTGAAAAGCGCCACTGCTGACTATGGAGTGGTAGCGATCGAAAACACGGTCGCGGGTACCATTTTGCCCAATTACGCCCTGTTGCGGAATACGGATTATCAGATCATCGGGGAGGTGTACCTTCGGATCGAACATCAACTGATGGCGCTACCGGGCCAGTCCATCGAGGGCCTTCGCGAGGTGTATTCTCATCCCATGGCCATCCAACAATGCCAGGCTTTCTTTGAAACTTATCCTCATATTCGGTTGATTGAATTTCACGATACTGCGGGAGCCGCCCAGTGGATTCAAGAGACCAATCGGACAGGGAGCGCGGCCATTGCCAGTAGCCTTGCCGCTGAGCATTATGGCATGGAGATTTTGGCTGCCGGGATCGAAACCGACAAACGGAATTTCACCCGTTTCCTCATCATTGATCCCCATGCGACAGCTGAGGTGAGCGTCGAGCAGCCTAGTAAGGCTAGTTTGTGTTTCAATCTGTTGCACAAAGTTGGAAACCTGTCTCAGATCCTCCTGGTACTCAGTAGTCATGGCATGAACCTGACCAAAATCCAATCTCTTCCGTTAGTAGGTCGGGAGTGGGAATACTTTTTTCATATTGACCTGGAATTTGACACCGTTTCCCAATACCAATTGGCCCTAGCCGCGATCCAGCCGCTGGTGAATGAGTTGAAAATCTTGGGGGAATATCCTCGTGGAGATAAATCGGGCGTTCTGCCTCAATAACCGTTCTGATAGTTTGACCTTAGCTTGTTTCCCATGATCATCGAAGAAGCGAATCGTTTAGCCTTTGTCAAGGAATACTATTTCGCCCGCAAACTGCGCGAAATCCGAGCTCTGAATACTCAGGGCCATGATATCATCAATTTGGGCATCGGTAATCCAGATCGAATGCCATCTGATGAGACCATCAAAGAATTGATCCAACAGGTGGCCCAGCCTGGCGTACATGGGTATCAGCCTTATAAAGGTATTCCCGCCCTGCGTCAGGGGTTTTCAGATTGGTACCATAATAGCTATGGCGTGATGGCGGATCCAGAATCGGAAGTCTTGCCACTGATCGGGTCCAAAGAAGGCATCATGCACATCTCTATGGCTTTTTTGAATGAAGGAGATGAAGTGCTGATTCCCAATCCCGGATATCCCACCTATCGTTCTGTTGCCCGCTTGGTGGGTGCGAGCATCCGGGAGTACCAACTCTCAGCAGATCAAGACTGGTTTCCTGATTTGAAGGTGTTGGCCCAACAAGATTTGAGCAAGGTCAAAATCATGTGGATCAACTATCCCCATATGCCTACCGGGGCAGTAGCGTCCGCAGAAGCCTTGGCCTCCCTGGTAGAATTCGCGCGGGTGCATCAGATCCTGCTGTGTCATGACAATCCCTATAGTCTCGTACTGAATCCAGATCCTAGAAGTATTCTTTCCATTCCCGGAGCCAAAGAGGTGGCGATTGAGTTGAATTCGCTCAGCAAGTCCCATAATATGGCCGGCTGGCGAATTGGGATGATCGCAGGAGCGGCAGATTACGTAACGACCATTCTGAAAGTCAAGTCTAATATGGATTCGGGGATGTTCTACCCTCTGCAAAAAGCAGCGGTCAAAGCCCTGGAAAACGGCTACGCCTGGCACCAACACCGGAACGAAACCTATGCCTATCGGCGAAACATCGTTTGGCGACTGCTGGAAACCCTTGGGTGCCGCTTTGAAAAAGATCAGGCAGGGATGTTTGTCTGGGCGAAAATTCCTGATCATGAGGTGTCGGGAGAGGCATTTTCAGATAAAATTCTGGAACAGACCCGGGTATTTTTGACGCCAGGTTTCATTTTTGGAGAGCAAGGAGATCGCTACATCCGGGCTTCGCTCTGTGCATCCAAAGAACGATTGCAAGACGCCTTGGGACGATTGTTAGAAAATCAATTAACGAACGTGTGATATGACCATCAGCATCATAGGCTTGGGACTGATCGGGGGATCGTTGGCGTTGGACTTGCAAGCCAATGGCTATGCGAGCCATCTCATCGGTGTGGACCGCAACCCAGACCATGTTGCCAAGGCCCTGGAATTGGGCTTGGTAGATGAAGTGCTCTCTTTTGAGGAAGCCTGCTTGCGGGCCGATGTGGTGGTACTTGCTGTACCAGTGGGGGCAGTCGTGGGGATCTTGCCCCAGGCCCTAGAAGCCATTCGGCCAGACGGGATTGTGGTGGACATGGGGTCCACCAAAGGCGAAATCGCAGCTGCCATTGCCAAACATCCCCTTCGTCGGCGGGTCGTATTGGCCCATCCCATGGCGGGAACTGAGTTTTCGGGTCCAGAAGCCGCCGTTCCCAATTTGTTTTATGCCAAGACGGCCATCATCTGTGATCAAGCCGATAGCGATCCTTATGCGGTGCAGGTGGTGGAGCGCATTTTTAAGAGCCTCTTCATGCGGATTTTGTACATGTCCTCCGAAGAGCATGACGTGCACGCGGCTTACGTATCCCACATCTCTCACATCAGTTCATTTGTGCTGGCATTGACCGTGCTGGAAAAGGAAAAAAGCGAAGCCAATATTTTTCACCTGGCCAGTGGGGGATTTGCCTCTACCGTGCGATTGGCCAAAAGCTCTCCGCAGATGTGGCGGGATGTCTACGA
>JBCCCJ010000846.1:0-3618 GCA_039033615.1 Bacteroidota bacterium | reverse complement strand
GAGAACGGGCATAGGTCAGGTAAGACCGTTCTGCTAGGGACATCATGCGACGACCCTGCTTGGTGTTGAATGGTTCGTACTCCGCTTCGGGAAGGTTGTCAAGATTCCACCATTCGATAAAGCCTCTCAAGCCAGGGAAATGATCTTTGGCTTTGAGAGCGAGACGAAGCATCATGACGTAGGCCATGATGTCCTCCTCGATATCAAAGGTGAAGTACACCACTTTCTCCAACAACTTGGCTACCAGATCAAACCGAAAAGGTTTCTCAGCCAAGAGTTTTTTGGAAATTCGGTGTACTTGCCAGGCAAGTGAATTGCCCATTACTCCTTGCCCTTCCAACTTCTGGGCGAGGATGATGTCAAGGTGTTGGTGAAAGGCTTCTAGTTCCCCCTTTTTTGCAGCTTTTTTGACATAACCGTATTGGATCCAGGCCATTTCCAGTTTGCCAGCTTCGTCTTCAGGGTTGTTAGCCAAATACTCTTCGGCAAGTACGAGGGCTTCCTCCAGCTTGCCTTCGGTTCTAAGTGCTTGTATGGATTCGATCATAAGTAAAATAGCGCCAGCTAGTATCTTTTCCGTATTTCAAGTGGAAAGTTAGTAAGCATTTTGAAAAGGGCCAACTCCCAATCAATCAGGAACGGACTTTCCAACTTACTGTTTTTCCTTCTGCCTGCAAGAAACAGACCATAGACGTAAGGTAACGAAAAAAAAGCGATCCTATTGCCTGAAGGTGAGGGAAAAAGAATAAGGACAGATGAAAACATCTGTCCTACCAAATGGGCATAGCAAATTTATTTCTTAGCCCAAAATCCATTCAGATGATAGGAAGTCGCCATCCACGAGGGAGGAGATCCCTATCCTCTTGGGCAGCTCTCACGGAATCATCTTTCGGTGGCTTGTTCCTTTCATGCTGACGTTACAATCTCGTGTTGACAATGTTGTTGTAAATAGAACCAAAGGTGTAATTGATCCCTACGCTTCCACCGAGTCGATAGCCTGTTGCCAATTGGGTCTGCTGGAGCAGGAGATCTTCCAAGGAGGCTTCTCCAGAGGCCAATGACAACTGATCATGGATCAATTCGGCATCTCCATTGAAACTGACCGACAATCCTTTTGCCACCCGAAGCGAAATGAATCCGTCAAATTCGATTCGATTGCGAGAAAAATCATGGAAAAAGTGGGACCCTTCTGCACTCATGAAAACGGAACCCCAAGGCTGACGAAAGCGTACTGCAGCACGAAGAGATTGCTGAGCAAGTGTCTCTCCCATTTTACCAAAAATGGTTTGTTCTATGTAGTCCCGATACATGACGCCTACGTGATAGGCGAAGGTGATTTCCCGGCGATGTACTTCCGAATAGGGAAACAAGCTGTACTCGATTGCGGGTCCGACTCTCGCGCTTAGGTTCATGTTGCTATAGGTACTGCCAAATACCCGCACGAAGGCTCCGGTAGAAAAATGGTCGCTCAAACTGCGCGTGGCCCCACCAAAATAGCCCATATAGCGTCGGCCACTGGTGAATTCTTCTCCTTCTCGGGTGAAAAATTGCTGGTTGAAGTTGCCATTCAAGCGGTTGCGGATGCGCCACATTTCCGTGACCCGGTTGGCTTCCAGCGAGCCCCGAAAAGAGAAGTTGTGTCGCTGCTCTTCTTGGCGCATACTGCCACTGGCAGAAACTTCAAATACCCACAATCCCCAGGGATCATGGATGTTTTGGTTATCAATTGCGCCATCGAGATTCGCTTCCACTCTCACCTCAATGTTGTCCACCATATCGGTTTGAGCAAGGTAAGGAACCAGCCCCAAGGTGAACATGCGGGCGAATTCTTTGCGTTGCGCATCTCTGGCGGTATTGGGGGGAATCGCGAAATGGAGGGTTTGCTGAAAATTGGCAAAGTCCTCTTTTCCAATGAAATCCAGTTCGATCATCCGACTCCCGCCACCGGTAGATTGTTGGGTGACCAGAACGTGTACGTCTGCTTGCATCGGATCGCGGACATAAGCGATGTGGTTCAACTCCTGGCGGAGATAGGTGAAATCGCAAATGGAGCAATCCAGAAATACCCGCAAAAATTCGGTTTCTTCGACCGGCGTTTCAGGCGTCTCGGCTTTGGCAGGTACAGAAGGGGGATTGGTTGATTGTGCCAGTAGGGAAACGGAGAATCCGAGCAGGCTGAGAGAGAAAAGAATGAGAAAACGAATCGTCATTGCCTAAGATGTGAAGAGAGTAATACGAACTTGCTGCGCTCAATTACTCCTTCTACTCATAGAATGACAATCGACTTCCGACCGAGCCGGAGCTTGGTGGCGTGAATCGGGATATTCGATGAACTATTGATCAAGCCACTGCTTGAAGGAAGGGGTCCGTTCGCTACTGATGACCACTTCTTCTTCCGTAGGTGGTTGGAGGGCCAACTTGAGGCGACCTTTGAAATAGGGCCGGATTTCCGCTGCAGCGTCGATGTGAATCAGGAAGCGGCGATTGGCCCGAAAAAATACGTGAGGGTCCAACATTTCAGTCAAACGATCCAGGGAATGATCCATGGGATATCGACGTCCCTCCCAGGTGACCAGGAGGGTGATCTTTTGGTCTGCGTAAAAATAAGCAATTTCCTCCGCCTTGACCGATCGGATTTGGGTTCCGTTTTTTACCAAAAAGCGGGATTTGGGTGGGGCATTGTGTTGGAGAATCTCTTTGGCGAGGGCTTGCACATCCACCTCCTGTGCAAATTGCGCTTTGAACTCTTCCAGTTTTTCCAGGCTCTGAACCAATTTTTCGAAGCGGATGGGTTTGAGCAGATAGGCAACGCTATTGACCTCAAAGGCATTCAGCGCATATTGGTCGTAGGAGGTTGTGAAAATGACTGGACAATTGGGCCGGATTTCTTCAAACAGCTCAAAACATAAGCCATCGGAAAGTTGGATGTCTGCGAAGATGAGGTCAGGTTCTTCCTGAGTCTTGAACCACTCCAGGGAGGTTTCTACCGAGGCCAACTGGGCCAGAATGTGAATCTGAGGGTCATGGCGGTGTAGCAATCGCTCCAGCCTTTCAGCGGCGAGAGCTTCGTCTTCGATGATGACTACTTTCATGAGGGTTCAGTCGATAAGAGAGGAAGGAATACACAAAACTGATCGTTCGCTTTTTCTACTCGAAGTGATTTCATGGAAAGAAACTCATATCGCTTGCGAAGGTTCTCCAACCCAAAGCCCGTGCCTTTGGGAGGAATCCGTTTGACTTGCAGGGTATTGCATACGTAAATGCCGCCTTCCTGACTCTGGATGGTGATGGTCAGGGGAGAAGATTCAGTGGCCTTATTGTGCTTGATGGCGTTTTCGATCAGCATTTGCAAGGCCAGGGGAGGAAGAAACAGCGCCCGATGGGAAGGCTGAATGTCGATCTCTATGTGGACTTGCTTGCGAAACCGCTGGCGCAGCATATATACGTAGGCATCCAGAAACTCCAATTCTGACCTAAGAGGGACCAATTCCTCTTCCCGCTGCCGAAGCACATAGCGATAGACCTCCGAAAAATTCCCCAGGAAGTCCTGCGCCTGTTCTGAATTGTGATCTATCAGAGAGCTGAGGATGTTGAGGTTGTTGAAGAGAAAGTGCGGAT
>JBCCCJ010000845.1:0-3619 GCA_039033615.1 Bacteroidota bacterium | reverse complement strand
TAACTTCCCCTTTTCGCGCCGTTATTTTTTTCCAGGTTGAGGAAGGAAAACCGAGTTTGGCGGGCCAAATGAGGTTTTTTTGACAAAGAACTGGGAAGAAAGAACAAGTGAAATGGTCCAAGTTATTTTTTGAGCGTTCCTAAACAGGTGTAGGTGATCATGTTTTCTTTCCCGTGGTTTCCAAGTCTTTGTGCTAAAGATCCATCAAAACCGCTTCCAACTCGGTCTGATCAAGGTCTTCCAAATAGGATGCTAGTTCCTCTTCTTCAAAGCTGGGAACCGCCAATTCCTGATCCAACTCCCAGGATTCTTCTCCCAAGTATTCCAACAACATTTCTGTAGGAATGGCCTCTTCTTCGATCATCACGATCAATTCGTCAGTAGAGACAGAATCCAAGCTTGGAACAGTCTCCGCTCCCCTGCCTACCCACACCAACGCCAATAGGGCGATTCCGGCAGCCAGACTGAGGCTGAATGCAGGTCTTTTCCATAACGGTCGCACTACCCTGGAAGCAGTTGGCTGCTCCGATTCGGTGATCAATGCCATGATCCGGGTGGAGAATTGGGCGAAATATCCTTCCGGTGCAGCAAAGAATGGCGTACGCTCCAATTGACTGAGGGTAGGTGCGTCGGCCTGTAATTCTGTTTCTACTTCCAATCGTTCCTCTAGCTTGGAAGACAAGCGATCAAAATATCCATCGGGAGCCGAAAAAAACGGCGCTTTGGGTACGTTCTTCAAGTGGTCGAAACCGCTCAATTCCTTCCCATCGTCATCAGATTCGTTGAGGCTTCGGGGATTCATGAGGTCAGGTATGTTTCAATTTTCTTCGCAGCGTGGTGGTAACTGGCTTTGAGAGCGCCAACTGATACCTCCAGGACTTCCGATATTTCGTCGTATTTCATCTCCTGAAAGTAACGCATGTTGAATACCATGCGCTGCCGATCAGGCAAAGTCAAAATGGCGGCTTGCAATTTGAACTGAATCTCGTCTCCATCCGGTCCACGCTCTGCATGCAAGCTGTGTCTCAGGTCGTTTTGCAGGTCTTCTATCTCCTCGTGTCCCTGCCGCTTCTTCTTCTTCAAGAAACTCAAGGCTTCATTCGTGGCAATTCGGTACATCCAGGTTTTGATGGAAGATTCCGCCCGAAACTTCCCCAGATTACGCCAAGCCTTGAGCAAGGTATTTTGTAGCACATCGTCCGTATCATCATGGTCGATCACAATGCGGCGGATGTGATAATACAATACTTCCTGGTATTCCAGAACCAAGCCCTCAAAGGCTCGCTTGCGAACCCGAGGATCTTGAGCTTGTAGCAGGTGTTGTTTCTCTTCCAAAGCGACCATTTCTCCTGTTTGACTCCTCCATCCATCAGAGGTTTAATCCAAGCGCGGATTTTTCGCCTTCTTTTTGCGTAAGGATTCCCCCTTTCCTTACCCATGATAGAATCTATCCAAAAGCCCTGCCGCTTAGATACAGGCATGGATTATTCTTGTACTGGAAAAACCTCTCTCCAAAAACAACAACCAACATTCCCTTTGATCCTACCTGGCCCATCCATTTCCGCTGTTCGCAGCCTCCACTTGCTTCGCCTCTTCCTGCTGTGCCTGGGCGGTTGCTTGCTCAGTAGTTGTACCCCCCAGTGGTTGTTTCAGCACCAGGACATCCCTAATCAGGCCCCCTTACCCCCTCCCCTACCGACCTATGAGCACCTCATTCAACCGGATGACAAAATCAACCTCAGTGTGTGGGGACACGATGATTTGGGGGTAGGTTCAGCCTTCAGCGTGTACAGTTCTTCGTTGGAGCAAGGCAAATATATCTCCGTGGATCAGGAGGGCCAAATCAGTTTGCCACTGATTGGGGTGGTCAAACTGTCGGGGCTCACGGCGCGGGAAGCCAATCTCTACCTGACCAGGCTGTACAAAAAATACATCCAGAATCCGATTGTGTACCTCCGGATTCTGAGCCATCAGGTTACGATTTTGGGAGAAGTCAATTCACCAGGGAATTTTTTCCTACCCAAGCAAAGAAGCACCCTGATCGAACTCATTGGCGAAGCGAGCGGCTTCACCAATTTTGCTGACAAACGTCAGATTCGCATCATTCGCACCCATCAGAATCAGGAAAAGGAAGAAATCGAAGTGGACCTTACCCTCTACGAGACCTTGTATGACAGCAAACTCTTCCTCCAGAATGAAGACCTGATTTACATCCCAGAACGGCGGGCAAAACGCTCTTCTGAATTCATCGGAACCAATCTGGTGCCCATCGTTGGGGTCATTGGTTCCCTCGCCCTGGTCCTGTCCCTCCTAAACAGCAACAATTAAGTGAGCGCCAGTCAACATATCTTCCGGGTCATCCGGCCATTCCTAAAAGGGTGGCCGATCATGGCCATTGGGTTTCTGGGAGGATTGGCCCTGGGATTGATGAAGCTGTACTACGCCGTGCCTGCCTATCAATCTGGGGCAGCCATTCAGATCAATGACAAGGAAAGTGGCGCCTCTACCTTCCTCAAAAATTTTGAGACCTTTGCCATCACAGGTCCGGTGCTGGCCGAAGTGGAAGTGCTGAAGTCCAAGTATCTGGTGGGGAAAGCCCTCGAAAAGCTTCCCTTGGAAATTTGGTATTACCGCTACATTCGAACCAATCCCCGGCAATTGTACAAAACCTCGCCCTTCAAGGTGATTCCTGAGATCCGGGACAGCAGTTGGTTGAATACGCCATTTGATCTGGAGATTTTGCCCGAAGGAGAATTGATCCTTCGCTTGCCCGAACAGGAAGACTTCGAACTGCGGGGGAAAGTAGGCGAACCCATGGTGCAGGAGGGATATACCTTCACCATTCTGCCCGATACCTTCGATGCGATCCATCCCAAAAAGTGGGAAGTAGGTGAATACGCCTTCGAAATCCCCTCTCAATCAGGCTTGATTTCGGCCTTTGCCAATCACAAACTGATCGTGATGCAGCCGGAAAAGGAAGTCCCCATCGTGCGGATATACTTCCAGCATGAGGTCCCGGAATTGGTGGCAGACTTCGTCAATGTTTTGGCAGAAACCTATATCGAAGACTTTGTCGAAAACAAGAAAAAAACCGCCACCAAGGCCCTCAACTTCATCGACGAACAAATCGCTGAAGTCGAAGGAGCACTTCGCAAATCAGAAGCAGAGCTGGCCCAGTTCAAAGGAAAGAGCCAAATCGTGGACCTCGAAATGGAAACCGACGCGCGCTTGAAGCAATTGGGAGATCTGGAGGTGCGCAAACTCAACAATCGCCTTCGCCTGACGGAATTGGAGAGCCTACTCAAGAGTGTGCAGAATGATTCTCTCCCGGAGCAATTGAGTTCGGCCTACGAATCCATCGAAGATCCTACGTTCACCGATGCTTTGTTGCGCATTCAGGAACAAACGGCGGAGAAAGAAAAGCTGCTGCAAAAGTTCACCAAGGAATACCCGGATGTCATTCAGATTGACGAAGAGTTGGCCCGCACCCGGAATCAACTGATTGAAGGGATCCAAAGCACCATCCAGGCCTATGAAGGCCAACAAGCGGAATTGGAGCAGGAGAACAAGCAGGTTTCCAAAGCCTTTGGTCGGTTGCCCCAATTTGAGCGGGATTTGC
>JBCCCJ010000844.1:0-3621 GCA_039033615.1 Bacteroidota bacterium | reverse complement strand
CAGGCGTTGGCTTTTGTACAAATTTTGAGCATCTTTAGAAAGTCCCACCATAGATTTGAGTTTCAACAACTCAAAAATACAACTTCACAGAGTTATGAGGTAGGAAAGTGGGATCAGACCATCAAAGCCAGGATTTGGCTGGCCAAAAATGAAGAAGGCTGGAAGGTGAAACGATCCTTTGTACGGGAGCGATTGCGGGGACGAAAAGGGCGAAGAGGCCGGAGATTTTGTCTGAGCTTTTAGCGGAAGCTGGCCTCATTCTCCCATGCCCTCTTTCAATCTTTCGGCATTGTCAGCAATGCGGAGGGCTTCGACAAATTCCTCTAAGTCGCCATCCATGATCGCATTGAGGTTGTACTTGGTCAACCCAATGCGGTGATCGGTAACTCGACCTTGGGGATAGTTGTAGGTACGGATTTTTTCACTTCGGTCCCCACTGCCCACCATCGAACGACGAATGCTGTCTTGTTCAGCTTTCCGTTTGTCCATTTCCAATTTGTACACCCGAGCCCGAAGAATCTTCATGGCTTTTTCCAGGTTTTTCAATTGGGATTTTTCGTCCTGCATGGACACCCGGATACCCGTGGGTTTGTGGGTCAGTTTCACCGCAGAGTAGGTCGTGTTCACCGACTGCCCACCAGGTCCGGAGGCGTTGGTGATCTCTTTGATGATGTCGTTGTCCCTGATTTCTACATCAAATTCTTCCGCTTCAGGCATCACGGCTACGGTGGCCGCAGAGGTGTGGATGCGCCCCTGAGATTCCGTCTTTGGGACCCGCTGGACTCGGTGGATGCCTGCCTCAAATTTCAGGATGCCATATACTGCTTCTCCGCTGATGGTAGCTACTGCTTCTTTGTATCCGCCTTGCGAACCTTCATGGAGGCTGGTGACCTCAAATCGCAGGCTTTGTTTGTCGCAGAATCGTTGATACATCCGAAACAAATCACCGACAAATAAGCTGGCTTCGTCTCCTCCGGTACCAGCGCTGATGGTCAATACCACATTCTTGCCATCTTCTGGGTCCTGTGGAATGAGCAGAACTTTGAGTTCCTCTTCCAACTCTTCCATTCGAGGCCCCAATTCGTTCATCTCTTCCCGGGCCATTTCCTTCAATTCCTCGTCTGTCTCTTCTTTGAGGATCTCCTTGGAATGCGCTAGGTTCTGGATGACTTCCCGGTATGCTTTGGTCTTTTTGACAATTTTATCGAGGTGCTTATACTCAATATTCAACTCTTTGTACCGCTTGCGGTCGGACATCACTTCAGGGTCGATGATGGACTGCTGAACTTCTGCAAAACGATTTTCTATTTGGGCGAGTTGGTCAAGCAACATATAAATGATCTTAGCTGGCCGGGATGACAATTATGGCAAAAAGCGATACAAATGTACCTCATTTTCTCCCAATAAATAAATCCTTTCCCCTTGGATCGCGAGATCCATCAACCGAAAATCCCTGGGAAGATAGAATTCTTGTTGCGTACCACTGGCGAGGTGTTGAATGAAAAGCTGCCTGGGAGAAAAACAAAAAATTTTCTGTTGACCGATGGCGACTCGTGCCCAGCGAAAGGAAGTTTCTGGCTCAAGGGTATAGCGGTACACCCCAAAGGCGTCGAAGACTTTGAGCGCTTGCTCGCTGGTATCACTGACAAAGACCAGTCGATTTTCCGTAGCCAATAATTGAACGGGTTCATAGAGCGAACCTTCCCCGAAATCCAGCCCGGCAAAAACGACTTCGATCTCTCCGAACGGATTGATTTTGATGATCTTATTGTCAAAATCGTTCAACAAAAAGGCCTCTCCCGTGGGATTGATGGACATATCCCGTGGATACATCCGCAGGTCGGTTCCACTATTCTGTAAGTCTGTCTCAAAATCCAGAAAATTCATCTCCTGAATGACTTGGAGGTTGGTGTTGACCTGACTGATGCGTTTCAACGCCTCATCCAACACAAAGACGCTCTGTCGGTTGGCAATCGCAATTTTGGTAGGGCGCAGGAAGCCTTCCTGGCGATTGCTTTTTCCACCGATGAAAATGCTGGAGTCGTATTCCGCGAGGATCAGGTGCTTTTCTAACCGACTTTTTTCTGGATACAACAGGAAGATGTTGCCCTCGGTATCGACCTGGATTTGTTGGGCGCCAGGTTGAATAGAGAGCTCCTGGATCAGGTCCCAGGACAAGGTATCTGTTTGTGCAAGTATGGGACGTGGTTGGACCACTATCCCTAAGATCAGGCACCACCAGAGGAGGGAAAGGGAAATGCGCATAGTTCTTCGCCGGCTTCGTGTACCTGTAAATACGAAAAATATTGAATCCAGTCACCCAATATGACCACATGAAGCCCATTTTCCCGCACATCATCAATCAACATGTGGCGATGTCCGAAGATGAAACAGTCGATGTCCGGCTGCTGTGAGTAGACTTGGTTCGCATGTTGGTACAAGAATTCCTGCTCTCCTAGGTGGTCCACTTCTCCATGATCCCGATAGTCATGGTTGCCGCCTCGACTGGAAACCCACAGCGCCAGGCCGATTCCTGAATTGGGGTGAAGACGGGCATACAACCAGCGGCTCAGGGGCGCGGTTACGACCTTTTTCAACAATTTGTAGCCATGATCTCCGGGGCCTAATCCATCTCCATGGGCGATGTAGTATTTCCGTCCGAAGAAGGTCATGAGTTGGGGTTCCCGATAAATGGTCGCGCCAATTTGCTCCGTCAAATACGACTGAAACCAATGATCGTGATTCCCAGTAAACACGTGAATCTCCGTTCCGGCATCGGACAGCTCGGCCAATTTGCCCAACATCCGCACATAGCCACGCGGAACAGCATGCTTGTATTCAAACCAAAAGTCAAATAAATCTCCTACCAGGAAAAGCTTGGCCGCGTGATGCTTGATGTGATCTAGCCAGCGGACGAAATGTTTTTCCCTTACCAGGCTTTCTTCTGGGGAAGGGGCTCCGAGGTGAAGGTCAGAAGCAAAGTAAATGTGGGATTTTTCTGACATGAGATCGCAAAGATAGGGCAGATTCTCCAAGGGTAAAAAAGACAAACTAGATCATCTCCAACCACAGCAAAAGTCATCCTTTCCCCCGCAGGCTTCCGCTAGTTTTGGGCCTGAAATTCACTTGAAATCAACCAATCAACCATATGAAAGTCGTCTCAGCCCAAGAAGCGCTAGGTGTTGTGAAATCTGGAGATCGCGTATTTGTACACACCGCAGTCGCTGCTCCACAAGTATTGGTACAAGCCTTGACCGACCGTGCGTCAGAATTGAAAGACGTCAACCTCTACCACCTGCATACCGAAGGGCCAGCCTCTTATGCTGACCCAAGTTTATCCGTGAGCTTTACGGTCAATTCGCTCTTCATTGGGGCCAACGTTCGCAAGTCGGTGCAACAAGGCTACGGGAGCTACATTCCCATCTTTTTGAGCGAAGCGCCCCGACTTTTCCGCCGGGGAATCATTCCGCTGAATGTGGCCCTGATCTCGGTATCTCCGCCGGATCAGCATGGATTTTGTTCGCTGGGGGTGTCGATAGATACGACCTTGGCTGCCCTTGAGGTCGCAGATGTGGGCATCGCGCAAGTCAACCGAGTCATGTTACCTACTGGTTTCAAAGT
>JBCCCJ010000843.1:0-3631 GCA_039033615.1 Bacteroidota bacterium | reverse complement strand
TTTTTCCTCAAAATAGCCCGCTATTCTTCGTCTAAATTGCTTGTCAGAACCTCAAATCAAGAAATTTCTTTAGCAAATTCTCTATCCCAAACATGGTCTAATGCAGGAGGCAAAATCAATGGCAATATCAAGGGGGGTACGTCATATGTCACACATTCACTGGTGATGTTGGGATATGTGGCAGTCGCTACTGCGCCTGCTAACAACTCTTCTCTCTTCGATTTGCTACCGAAATGGGCATCCCTCCGCGCTGCGATTGGCTATGGACAAGGACTTGTGGTGAGCGCCTGTGGTGAGTCTGCCGAAGTAGGCCGAACCAACTCGCCAAAAAACGAAGCGGATAGCGATTCGCAGCTTGGTAGAAAGAGATGCCTTACAGAAAAAAGCAGGCGCATCGCGACTGCCATTTATTGGGATATGCTTTTTCTAGTGACATCTGATGTACCCCATATCAAGGGGAGCATATATTCCGCCGTATCGGCCTCTTTTCGAGTAGATGCCTTTGGCATTAATCAATGATTGCCAACGCCCAGGGGCATGGTGAAGGTGTTTCGCCCAAAAACATCGAATCTGATGAGATTAACCAGCGGATTATTTTCCTTTTCCCACAGCAAAAGAAAATCAATCGTATCTCCGCGCTGCATTCAATTCCCAATCATTTGCGCTGGGGTAGGATAAGCTTTTACCATGTCGGAAAGAGAAAAAACTCTCCTTGATACAGCCTGACTTCTTTTCCCTCAGGATTCAACTTACTCATGAATAGCTTTTGCTAAAAATGGTTATATTTTTGCTAAAACAGTAGATAATTAAGATTTTATTCTAAAAATATTGGATATTGCACCATTGGTTTTCAGAGTACTTGTGTCGTTCCTAACATCCCTATGTCCTTCCCTCCTCCCCGCATCCTCACCCTGCCTCCCACTCATCTCGTCGGGATGCGGCGGAAGATGAGCATGGCCCAAAATGAAACCCGCCAATTGTGGCAGGGATTCATGCCGCGTCGGAAGAAGATCACCCATCGAGTAGATCAGAAATACCTTTCCCTTCAGGTCTTTCCAGCAGGCGTCGATTTCGCTAGTGCGACCATTACTACCGTCTTTGAAAAGTGGGCGGCGGTAGCGGTTTCCAATATTTGGGACATCCCCGAGGGCATGGAAGTGTTGAATTTGGAACCGGCGGAATACGCGATTTTCCTTCACAAAGGAACGCCACAGACCTTTCCACAAACCCGGGAATACATCTTGCGCAGCTGGTTGCCGACTTCTGGATACGAGATCGATGACCGCCCCCAATTTGAGGTGTTGGAAGAAGGCTACAACCCAATGGACCCAGAGGCGGAAGAAGAAATTTGGATTCCTATCAAATAGAACAACATGGAAGCAAGACTGAGCATCATTACCCTAGGCGTCGCCGATGTGGAGCGCGCCAGCGAATTTTACGAACAAGTATTTGGTTGGACCAAGGCTCCTTCCAGCAATGAAAACATCCGTTTCTTTCAGCTGAATGGCTTGATGTTGGCCCTGTATGCGCGAGAGGCATTGGCGGAAGACGTCACCATTGAGTCGGATGGCAGCGGTTTCAAAGGCATGACCATCGCCTATTGCACCCGCAGCAAAGCCGAAGTAGATGAACTGATTGGGTCTTTCGAAGCAGCTGGTATTCCGATCGTCAAACGGCCCGAAGAAGTTTTTTGGGGTGGATATAGCGGCTACATCGCTGACCCGGATGGCTATCTATGGGAGATCGCCTACAATCCCTTTATGAAATTGGATGAGGCAGGGAATGTTCTGGAATAGCTATTCCCCCAACCGATACTTTAGCCCAATCCCCACCATGGACAAGGCATCTGGCCCCCAGAAGAGCCAGCCAATCCAGAAGCCCAGCGGATGTTGAATATTGATCAGGGAAGAAGTAAGGCTCAATTGAGCATCCAAGCGATCGGTGAGTTTGAAACCGCTGCCAAATCGAAGACCCCAATCGCCCCGAAAGGTATTCTGAGAGTAGGACCGTTCGAAGCCTTGGCTGGCTTGGTTCAGGGTGCCAGAAATGAAGTAGGCACGAAGCCCAATGAAGCCTTCTACAAAGGGCTTCCAACGCTGCTTTTTGCCCAAATTCCAAAGGTAGCCCGTATGAAGCAGCAGGCGGGAGGTAGCATTGAATTCTTCGTTGATGCCGGTGGTGAGAGGAGAAGCGCCAGGGCGCAGATGGCCGCTCAGCAATACACCAGATTGAAGTTGCACCCTGCCTTCCTGCCGCCAGAGGTGATTGGCTTTGACCGCCATACCCCCAGCTGGATCAAAAATGGCGTGTTGATATTCGACTTCGATAGAATGAATGAATGGGGCAGTGTTCTGAGCAGTAGCCAGGCTCCCCAACAGCAAGAGAGAAATCAGTAGAGACGTGAATCGCATGAGGAGGAGAATTATTGACCGAAGAAGTGTAACAAACCTTGGGAGTAGCCAATCTCTGCATTGGCGGCGTGTCCACGAGGGAAGCGTTCTACCTTGAGATCAAGGCCCGCAGGCTGATGCTCCAGCAATCGTGCTTCAAATTCATCAAAGAAGGTATTCCAAACGACCGACTCTAGGCTCCCCATGGTGGTATGGAGCCGAAAGGGGAGGGGAGTGCCCGCTTCATTCAACTCTTCCTCCTGCTCCATCAAGTAGCCATCGGCCCACCAGAGTGCCGGGCTCCCGGACTCGATGTTCTCAAATAGCGAACGATCCGGAAAAGTCAACATCTCCCAGATCCCGAAGTAGCCGCCGAGGGAATGCCCCATGAGGGTTCGTTCGTTGGCCCCGGTCGGATAGCGACTTTCTATCTCTGGAATCAAATCTTGGGCAATGAAGTCCCGGAACGCAAAAGCCTTGCCTCCGTTTTCTGCATCTTCGGTATTTTTGGGAAAGGTGAAATCATCGACCCGAATATCTGAAATGGTCCCAAAGCCGCCGAGCGTATTGGGCGGAATGTTGGCATAAGCAATGCCAATCAACAGAATCGGTTCGATTTCACCCGCTGCCATCATTCGCTGGGCATCGGCAGCCGCATGGGGATAATGCCAATGGCCATCCAGCAAATACACGGAAGGATAGGTCTGGCTGTCATCATAATCGGGCGGCAACAAAACGGTGATCTCGTACTCATAGCCCGTATCGTCAGAGGATAGTTGAAAGACCTCTTCTTCGACGCCTTGTAAGGTCGCGAGGTCGCAGGCTCCAAAGCAGATCATCAAAACTGAGAGCAGGAAAAGGGAAAGCGTTCGGTTCATAGAATCATGGAGTTTCTGACATCCTAACCAAAGGGGGAACAAATGGTTATTCCGCTCCCTAAGCACAGGGAGCAACTCAAGAGGAGGTCAAAAGGGGCGATCAATTCTCCGCGAACACCAGTTTCTCGATTTCATATACCCCTGTCTCCAACTCCACCCGGAGGACGTAGATGCCTCCGGCCAAGTGAGAGAAATCCAGGGTTTCGACTACCAAATTGGTTCCTGTCCAGGTCCGCCCCCAAATGAATCGGCCTTGAAGATCTGTCAAACTAGCCGTAATGACCTGCTGTTGAGGCCTCCTATCGGCAAGAACATGATCTCGCTCGGCACCGTTTCCGTTGACGAAGACGGCGAAGTTGTTGT
>JBCCCJ010000842.1:0-3637 GCA_039033615.1 Bacteroidota bacterium | reverse complement strand
GTCGTTTTTGATTGATGAGTTGCAAAAAAAGGGAAAAAGTCACCGAAGGACTAGGGCGAAAAGCGGAAAGATTGTCTTGAAGGAGAGCGTGTGCAGATGGAAGAAGTGAGAGAACTCGCTGTCAAAAGTTATTCGGTGAACTCGTATGTTTGCACCACGCCAAAGTGATCGCTAAAGCTAATTGATTCATGTTGTTTTTCCCAATCAAGCGAATGACCCGTCTTACGATTCAATGGTTGCTGCCCCTCCTGATGGGAAGTGTGTTTTTTGTGGCCTGTTCTTCGGGTCCGGATGCTGACGTAGCGGACATTCAATTGGACCTCCCGGTCGTCAGGATGGACAGCCTGATGCTGGAAGCGGCCAAATCCTTGCAGGCCGACCCGCCGATGGACGCCTTTGAAGCCTACCAAACTCACCTCCAAGGAGAGCAAGCATATTGGTTTGAATTCATGGGCTTGGCCCAACTTCCCGGAGCCGCCAATTTATCTGGTCCTGAGTTGGATAGCCTACTGACCCAAGAGTTGACTCGTTCTCTCAAAGAACCAGCCATGCTGCAATTGCTAGATACCATTCGGCAGGTGTTTCCTTATGGGTATGACTTCAGCCAAGCCATTGAGCCGCCCATGAAGCGGATGCTTCTCACCTTCGGAGAATTGGAATTGCCGGAATTTCGCACGCACGTCAGTGGCTACGTGCCAGGAGGGGATTTGCGCTCGGCTGACAATGTTGTGCCAACTCCCAACTACTTCAGTTTTGGATTGCACTATTTTCTTGGCCCTGATTATCGCTTTTACCCCGCCAATATCTCGGTCTATCAGCGCAAGCGATTCGTCCCGGAATACCTTCCTGCTTTGATGATGCATGAAATCGCTGAGGGAATGGTGGCGCGTCCGCCCCGAGATAAACAGCCGCTGTTCCTTGACGGCATTGTGCGGGCCGGGATCAAGCAGTACTTCGTCCAAGAGATGCTCCCTTCCACGCCTGATTCCTTGCTGCTGATGTATTCTGGAGCCCAAACCGAATGGGCAGCTTTTTATGAAGCCCGGATCTACAAAGAATTGATCCCCCATCTGTTCGAGGGGGACTTTCAGCTCAACCGGGAATATTTGTCTGACAAGCCTTACACGACCACTCTTTCTACGGAATCGGCCCCCCGCATCGGAGAATATCTCGGCTGGAAAATTGTAGAAACTTATATGGACCGCCACGACGAAGTCAGTCTGGCTGAATTGGTGGAACGGACGGATTATGAGTTGATTTTCCGGGAGGCGAAGTATAAGCCTTGATCTGATCTACATCCCTAACCTGCGTTTGAACCAGGAAATCACGCCTTCGTAGGCCTTGGCCTGCCGCTCAATCAGGTCAGGCTGCGTCTCGATTTCCAAAAAGAGCACTTCTAGTTCCAGGGAATTGAGCCCGCGTGCTTCCAATTCATGTTGTACCGCTTGAATGACTCCCTTTTCGTAATCCTGGGCATTCACCAGCATACGAGCCAGGGCTTTTTCATTCAGTCCATGAAGGCGTTGGAGAGCGAAAGCAGAAGGCATAAGACGAACATTGATCGAAATACAGAGACCCAAGAACCAGTCTGATAGGGTTTGTATCAGGAGATCTAAGATACGGAAAGATTGAGAATATGTGGTTCTCCCATGCCCTGCCTGGATTTTTTCACCTTTTTCCCAGAAAGTAGAAACATTTCCAACACTTACACGTTAACAATCACAAATGATAGCAAAACTATCACAACTTAGAGACAAACAATCGTTTTTGATTCCCATTTTCCAGTTAACTATTTTCCTATGAATCAGTCTTCCCCCTCCCTCCACTCATCCTCTACCACTCCCTTGGCACCAACTATCACTGTAGCCTATGGCGATGGCATTGGTCCAGAGATCATGGACGCGACCCTCAAAGTACTGGCAGCCTCTGGTGCCAATTTGAAGGTAGAAGAGATTCAGGTCGGAGAGCAAGTATACAAAAGTGGAGTTCTCTCGGGTATTTCTCCAGACTCTTGGAATACCTTGCGCGGCAACAACTGTTTCTTAAAAGCCCCCATTACCACCCCGCAAGGAGGTGGATACAAAAGTTTGAACGTTACCATTCGCAAGAGCCTCGGCTTGTTCGCGAATGTGCGCCCTGTACGAGCCTATTCCCCCTTTGTCAACTCCCACTTCCCGAACATGGATGTGGTAGTCATTCGGGAGAATGAAGAAGATTTGTACGCTGGAATCGAGCACCAGCAAACCAGTGAAGTGGTTCAGTGTCTCAAACTGATCACGGTTCCTGGTTGTGAGCGGATCGTGCGCTATGCCTTCGAATATGCCAGAGCACATGGTCGCAAGAAGGTAACCTGCATGTCCAAGGACAACATCATGAAACATACCGATGGCTTGTTTCATCAGGTGTTTGACCGGATTTCAAAAGAATATTCAGATATCGAAAGCGATCACTACATCATCGACATCGGCTCAGCCATGCTCGCGGATGATCCCGGACGCTTCGATGTTGTTGTAACTTTGAACCTATACGGAGACATCATCTCTGACATCACTGCTCAGATTGCTGGAAGCGTAGGCTTAGGCGGATCGGCGAACATTGGTCAGACGGTCTCTATGTTCGAAGCCATTCACGGATCCGCTCCTGATATTGCGGGCCAGGATATCGCCAATCCCTCAGGGCTGTTGCATGGCGCAACCATGATGCTGCATCATCTCGGTCTTTCCGAGTCTGCCACCCAGATACAAAATGCTTGGTTGAAGACCTTGGAAGACGGCATTCATACCCGAGATATTTTCCACTCGGCTTTCACCAAGAAGAAAGTAGGTACACAGGAATTTGCCCAGTCGGTCATTGATCGCTTAGGAGAAACGCCTCAAAAACTCGCAAAAGCAGAAGGGGGTACCAAAGCTGCCATCGTCATTCCTCCTTATCAGCCAGAGATTCGTCCGAAAACGCTCAAAGGTGTGGATGCCTTCTTGGACTGGAATGGAGAAGCTCGCGACCCAGATGTACTCGGCAAGCAATTGGAGACCCTGGCTGGTCCAGAGTTCAAATTGAAGATGATCACCAACCGTGGGGTAAAAGTGTATCCCGGGGGTCTGCCTGAAACCTTCTGCACCGATCATTGGCGTTGCCGATTTGTGGCCAAAGATGGCAACTCTGACATCAGCTATGCAGAGATCCTTCACCTGCTGAACCGACTGGTTGAGGCCGATCTCAACTACATCAAGATCGAAAATTTATACGAAATCGACGGCCAACGCGCCTACTCCCTCGGACAGGGAGAATAAAAATTTTAAAGAGTAAGTTAACCAGGAAAAGGGGCCCCCTAACTTTCAAAGCTGAAAGTAGGGGGTTATTTGTTGGGGTCTTCTTTGTGGCCGATTCCCTAACAGGACAAGACAGGACAGATGTACTTTGTTGGTTCTTCTACCCTCTTAGTGAAACTTAGGATAAATCCTGATCATTTTTCCAATCAGCTTTGGGTGATTGTTGACCAAGCACAGTGTCGCCTGTCCCGCAAGCGGGATTTCGCAAGCTCAACCGGCCATCCTTTTTTGTCGGCAAAAAAGGATGCAAAAAACCGCCGAAGTCCCATGCAACGCTCATGGCCGCCCCAACACCTCGGACTTCGTGG
>JBCCCJ010000841.1:0-3640 GCA_039033615.1 Bacteroidota bacterium | reverse complement strand
GGAAGGATTGATAGGGCCTTGGTTCACAGATGTGCGTTTGTTCCAGCGATTGATGGATGAACTGTTGTCCAACGCTTTTCGGTTTGCTCATCCTGATCGCCCCTTGAAACTCAAGGTCAGTTTGGAGCGGAAACAGGAAACCTATCACTTTGTGATTGCTGATAATGGCATTGGCATTCCATCGGAAGGCCAAAATCATTTGTTTGATCTATTCCGCCCGCTTCGAAGTCGTGGGGAATACCCCATCCAGGGGCTCGGATGTGGCTTGGCCTTTGCCCGGCGCATTGCTGAAAGATTGGGGGGCTCCATTTTTCACCAAAAAGGGAAAAAAATGGGGGCAGCCTTCGAAATTCGCCTTCCTTTTCAGATTGCGCCCCCCAGCAATTTCCTTCCGGAGAAATTTTTGTATCCCGCTTCATCTGACCGATGAGGCTTAGACCATGTTTGGAACGCTAATTTCCTTGGAAATCTCCGGCTTCGAGAACCTGATCGGCGCACTTTTTCCTCACAATAGCTAGCTATTCTTCGTCAAAACTACTTGTCAGAACCTCAAATCCGAATATTTCTTTAGCAAATTTCCTGTCCCAAACATGGTCTTATTGGCGGAATTCTTGCTGCACAGAAGGCATAAGGGCTGTATATTTGCTGCACAGAAGGCATAAGGGCTGTATATTTGCAGTAACCAAATACCCTCTATCCGTGCCAACTGTCCGTTTTACCCCCGCATTACAGCGGTTTTTCCCTGGAATCAAGCCTCAGGAATCAGCAGCAGATACGGTAGCAAAACTGCTGCAGGAACTGGAAATCAACATCCCTGGGTTACAAGCATACCTGCTGGATGATCAGGGGCAACTTCGCCAGCACGTCAACATCTTCTTGGATGGAGAAATGCTAGTGGATGAACAAGGGCTGTCGGATTCTTTGGTCAAGGTAGAGGAGGTCTATATCATGCAAGCCCTATCTGGTGGCAGTGCTTCATCTCTGGAAATATGATCGTGATTACTGGAGCTGCGGGCTTCATCGGAAGCTGTATGGCGGCACATCTGCTAGAAGCAGGCAAAGGTCCCTTGGTGCTAGTGGATGATTTTTCCCGCACGGATAAGCTGCCCAATCTCGCCAACAAGACCACTTGTCAACGAATTGAGCGGTCAGTTTTCTTTGAATGGTTATCCGGGCAAGAGTCAAGCATCCGGGCAGTCGTACACCTGGGAGCCAGGACCGACACTGCCGAACAGGATTGGGCAATATTTGAGAAATGGAACCTCCGCTATTCTCAGCGATTGTGGCAATGGTGCAGTCGAGCATCGGTCCCGATGTTGTATGCTTCCAGCGCTGCAACCTATGGAGATGGGAGCTTGGGATTTGGAGATGATCCCAAGCTGATTCCTGATTTGCAACCCCTCAATCCCTACGGGCAAAGCAAGCAGTTATTTGATTCTTGGGTCTTGTCGCAGACAGATAAGCCCCCCTTTTGGGCCGGGTGGAAGTTTTTTAATGTCTACGGACCCAACGAATGGCATAAGGGGCGGATGGCCAGTGTCATCTACCATGCCTTTCATCAAATCACCAGGACCGGGAAACTCCGTCTGTTTCGTTCTCATCGGCCCGAAGTAGCTGATGGGCACCAAGCTCGAGATTTTGTGTATGTCAAGGATGTGGTAAAGGTGCTGGCTACCTGGCTGGATTCTCCAGGAACCTCCGGGATCTATAATTTGGGGAGCGGGCAAGCCCGAACCTTTTTGGATTTGGCACGTGGGTTGTTCCATAGTTTGGGGATGCACGAGCAGATAGAATTCATCGACACGCCTGCCGATATTCGAGATACCTATCAATATTTCACCCAGGCCGATATGAGTCGATTGAAAGAGGGAATGCCTGAGTATCAACCTCTCCGTTTAGAGGAAGGAATCGATGCTTATGTACGGGAATATTTGCAGCCTCAAACCATCTGGTAAACGGGCAATTTCTACGTCTAGGTGATTTTGAAATGGGTCGATTATTGTGTATATATTTGCCTCACACATATAAACTTTTTCCCCACACTCAGCGTTGTATTTGTAGGACCGAGGTATCGCGAGCAACATGGTTTTTATCAAACTTCTTCTGAATGTAAGCCTGCTACTTTCAATTTTGATAGCACCTTGCCTGGTGCTGTTAGCGTATTGGTACAGAAAGCAGTTTTCTCAGACCCTGATGGTATGGAAAAATCCTGAAATGGTGATCTTGACCATCACTTTTTCGATTGTAGGGCTGATTTTGTTCATCGTCGCGACCTCGAGCTTTTTTACCTACTTCAACGTCCTCCAACCTTCCAACATTCATCCCCCCAATCAGGAAAAATTTCTGACCATAGGGATCATTTGTAGTGCTTTGATGGTAGCCACTGTGCTGATCTATCTGGCCATGCGGATGTTGCTGGTGCGCATCATCACAGAACAAGGCATCGTTGCCAATCACTCTTTGTTAAGAATCCCCAATTTTCGCCGGGTGATAGAGTGGGGGAGTGTGTCAGATTACTATCTGGTTTCTGACTATCCCAGCGTGGTGGTGACCCTCATCATCCAAAAGCAAGCCTTCCAGTACGAAAGAGTCTCTTTGAAAGTCCCCGTATATCTGCGAGACGATTTTGAGGATTTGTTGGAAGCCAAAATGTACCATGCTCAAGCGGTCCAATCTCAGTCCGGGATCGAGCATCGCTACCTCGGCAACTGATTGGTCCAGCGCTGTGTCAAACCCAACAGGTCGATATTCGATGGCTCATGTGCTGCATAGCCACGTGAGAAAACCCCTCATTTGACGTAGTTTATTCCGAGTATCGGAACCAGGTTCGGATTTTCCGCCTTCCCCTGCGAAAAACCACCTATCGCCTATCCAACACTTGCTAGCTGACACAGCACCAGTTTCCCCCTCGGTTTTTCTGAAGACGGGTCTCATTTGACCATTTATGGCACGCCTCTTGCGACAGTGTATCTGTTTGCCCTTTTCCCATCATTAGAAGCCCTACCGTTATCAATTATTTCCGCCTAGGTAGTATATTAGGAGAGATGTCTGCCTCTCCTTTTCGTAAAGGTCTTCCCTGGCTGGTTGCCTCTACCACCCTCTTTCTGACAAGTTTGGTGGCTTTTTTGATTGATGCCAGTCAATCTGACCAGCGGTTGATACAAGGGATGGAAGAAAATCTTCAAAAGGCGCTGCATGAAAATATCCGGGCATTTTCATCTGATACCATATCTCCGCCTCGCGGTGCGGGCAATATTCCGGTGGCAAAACTGGTTTTTGATCCAACTCAACGCTTAGAAACCTGGGACCAAACTCCCTTATTGCCTCGACAGCGACTCATTGATCGCCTTTCGAACATCCCGGAGGAAAATCTGATTCAGTTGGGGAACCGTTCCTATTATCAGATTCGCAAATTCTACCAGGACAGTACCGTTGTGTTTCTGCTTCCTCTCTATGTCCAATATGAGGTGGACAACAAATTTCTGCGACCTTATCTGGTATTGGGGAAATGGAATCAATTGTTCTCCACCGACCAAGCCAAAAGCATTCGGGTTCAGGTAGGAGATGCCCCCTCGAATGCCGATGCGGATATTCGATTGTATGACCTGAAAGGGGATTTATTATTGAGTTATGCCAAAAT
>JBCCCJ010000840.1:0-3643 GCA_039033615.1 Bacteroidota bacterium | reverse complement strand
GTTTCCTGCCCTACTATACATTGAATTTCATTGCGTTCAAAGCCAGGAACTTCTTCTAGGGGTTGATTTCTCTTTATTGAAATCATTCTCAGGTTCCCCATTGCTATTGATCCGATTCGTTCACTAGGAATGAGGTGAAGATAGTCCGTCTCTATGGCGTTGGTTTGAAGAAACTTGTGTTGGGCTGTTAAGTGCAAAACTCGTTCCAAATAGAGAGGATTGGTCAAATTTTGCGGGTAAGAATTCAGGAGTTTCCTCCACTTTTTCAGTTCGAAGCCTGGGCGGATCACCAGGTTGCTCACATTTCTACACCCCAACCCATTGTAAAGTAGCACATCCTCCCTCAGCTTCAACAAATCTTCCTCAGAGGTCTCAGGCCCCACTACGGCCAAGGAATACCGATTTTTTCGGATGATTTTCGGACTATCCGCATAGGTGCTTTGAAAATAGCGGGCCGTATTGTTGCTTCCTGTTGCAATCAAAAAATCTCCTTGGGGTAGTTGATCAGTTAAGTGAAAGAAATTTTCCAGACTAGGCAAAATTTCTAGCCATTGTTGTCTCAACCACTGTATACCGACTCGATCTTGGCGAGATGGTTTGCATACAGCCAGGTTCCCACTTAACAGACTCATCAACACATCATGAAAGCCTACGAACGGCACATTCCCTGCCGCGATGATCGCGATGGTATGGGGGGGCTGATCTGGAGGTACATCATAAGATTGAAGCCAATCTCGAACCAAATCGGGTTTCAACCAAGTAGCAATCGCTTGCAAACTCCTCTCTATATAATAAGGAGTGAACCAAGGATTATCAGCAATGATGGCGCGGAGAATGGAATCAGGAACCTGTTCAGCCGCAATCCGGTCAGCCAATTGAGCCAGACTGTCAATGAGCTGAGAGCGATGATCAGATGGATTCATAGAGTCAAACAAAGGTAACACCTTTTGTTCAAAGAATTGAAATTTCTCTCTTTGCCAATTCCGCAAACATTCCAACAAACGGGTTGGTTATCCTGGGAGTAAGCGCTAATTTTGTCCCTCACACCAAAAATAGACTCTATATGGCTATCATGATTACGGAAGAATGCATCAACTGTGGTGCATGTGAGCCGGAATGTCCCAATAATGCAATCTACGAACCTGGCGTTGCCTGGAAATATTCGGATGGTACCGGATTGACTGGTTCGATTACGCTCCCAGAAGGAGGTAGCGTAGGTGCAGATGATGAGCAAGAACCTGTTTCCGATGAGGTTTACTATATCACTCATCATAAATGTACCGAGTGTACGGGTTTTCACGAAGAACCCCAATGTGCAGCGGTATGCCCGGTAGATTGCTGTGTGCCTGATCCAGATCACGAAGAAACGGAAGATCAATTGATGTCCAAGAAAGAGTGGCTCCACTTGGAGTAAGCTTCCTGCGACATCGGATATCATTTCAACGCTTTTCGGCATTTCCGAAAAGCGTTGTTGCATTTCTGGTCCTCAGAATCCCTATCTTTGGCCTAGCTTTCTTTATTCAAGTTTTAGGCGTATGGCAGGGCAAGAAACTAGGTACGATTCATACCAAACTGTCATTGGATTGGAAATCCACGTGCAGTTGGCCACACAAAGCAAAATTTTTGCTACGGAGGCTGTCAGCTTCGCGGTAGCGCCCAATCATCAGGTTTCTGCCATCACCATGGCCCACCCGGGAGCCTTGCCTTTCATCAATGGAGATTGCATTCGCCTAGCGGTGACCATGGGATTGGCCACCAATTGCCAGATTCGGCGACAAAGTTACTTTGCCCGGAAAAATTATTTCTACCCTGACCTCCCCAAAGGATACCAACTCTCCCAGGATGACCAGCCGATCTGCTATGAAGGATTGGTGCAGGTGCCGATGCCAGACGGAAGTTTGCTGGAGGTTCGGTTAGAGCGAATTCATTTAGAAGAGGACGCAGGCAAATCCATCCACGATCAGTCTCCTGAGTATACCCAAATTGACCTCAATCGAGCGGGTACAGGATTGATTGAAATGGTCACCTTCCCGGATTTGCGGAGTGCAGAAGAAGCGGGAGCCTTGATGGCAGAAGTTCGAAGGCTCGTTCGCTACCTGGGGGTGAGTGATGGCAATATGCAAGAAGGCAGCCTGCGCTGTGATGCCAATGTTTCCGTCATGCCCAAGGGAAGCGAGACCTTGGGGACCCGGGTGGAAATCAAAAATATCAACTCGATCTCTCAAGTCATTCGGGCGATTCAATATGAAAGCAAGCGTCAGGTTGATTGTATCGAAGCGGGTCAGACCATCTATCAGGAAACCCGAACCTGGAACGTAGATCGACAGCAATCTCAGCCGATGCGTCACAAGGAAACCGCTGATGACTATCGCTATTTCCCGGAGCCGGATCTACAGCCTGTCCACGTCTCCGAATCCTTGATTCAAGAATTGAAGGTGCAGCAACCCGAACTCCCGTACCAGCGCTTTCTCAGATACTCGGGTACTTATCAGTTTCCCCTCAATGAGGCTACGGCGTTGATTGAGCAGCGGGAATTTTCAGAGTACTTCGAAGGTCTATCCCAAGCCCTGGATTCTCCCAAAACTGCTGCCAATTGGGTGCTAGGGCCGATTCGCTCTTATCTGAATGAGCAAGGCATCGACATTACCGCCTTCCCTGTACCAATCGAACAAATCCAGAAGCTCATTCAATTGGTAGAAAATGGCGCCATATCTCACTCGGCAGCTCGGGAGCAATTATTCCCCGCCCTACTTGAACATCCATCGCAAGATCCAGAAGACCTTGCCAAGGCCATGGACCTGCTCATGACTTCGCTCGGAGACGAATTGGCAGCAGAGATGACCAAACTCATAGAGGCCCATCCCAAAGAGGTAAAGCGCTATCAAGCAGGGAAAAAACAATTGGCTAGTTTTTTTGTGGGGCAGTTGATGAAAGCCTTCAAAGGAAAAGCCAATCCTAAAGAGGTCAATCAAGTCGTCCGCGAGATGTTGGCATAACATTCCCACAAACCGTAACTTCACCTTAGTTTTACCCCGAATCATTCCAAACCACAATCACGTTATGGATCCTGATATTCAACAAATCCTCAAAGACACAGAAGGCCTAATGAAAAAGGCTGTCGACCACCTGCAGAATGAATTGACCAAAATCCGGGCG
The DNA here is from genome assembly GCA_039033615.1 of Bacteroidota bacterium. Classification (GTDB taxonomy): domain Bacteria; phylum Bacteroidota; class Bacteroidia; order J057; family J057; genus JBCCCJ01. The sequence goes on along the minus strand of JBCCCJ010000840.1, from coordinate 487 downwards.
GGAAAAGCGTCCCCTGCCATGATCGATGGGGTCAAAGTCGATTACTACGGATCCCTTACTCCTATCAGTCAGGTGGGCAATGTTTCTGCCTCTGATGCTCGTACCTTGACGGTTCAGCCCTGGGAAAAAAGCCTATTGGCCCCCATTGAAAAAGCCATTCGGGATGCCAACCTTGGGCTCAACCCTTCCAACGACGGCAACATGGTTCGGATTCCCATTCCAGCCCTGACAGAAGAACGTCGGAAAGATCTGGTGAAACAAGCCAATGCTGAAGGAGAGAGCTGTCGAATCAGCATGCGTAACACCCGGAACGATAGCAACAAAAAGCTCAAAGGTTTGCTGAAGGAAAACGCCTCGGAAGATGCCGTGAAAGGTGGCGAGATTGACATTCAGGAAATGACCGACAAATATGGAAAGCAGGTGGATGCCATCCTGAAAGAAAAAGAAGCTCAGATCATGACGGTCTAAGCCAACTTTTCCCCGCTTT